>CAZZKQ010000323.1:0-4599 GCA_964654875.1 uncultured Verrucomicrobiota bacterium
ATAGACCGTCGACTCGTAGACCACGACCGTTCCGGGGCGCAGATGCTGACCGATCGTCGTGCTCGCCCGGATCAGGGGACCTAGGTCGGGACGACGATGCTCATCGATCGGGGTCGGCACCGTGACGATGATCAGCCGGGCCTCCGAGAGGACGGCGGGATCCGTCGTGAAGCGGATCGGATGGCGGCCCAGACGCTCGGCAGACACCTCCCCCGTCCGGTCCCGTCCGTCCCGGAGCTGCGCGATCCGGTCGGGATCGATGTCGAATCCGATGACGTCGAACCGCGAGGCGAGCGCCGTGGCGAGGGGCAGTCCCACGTAGCCCAGTCCCACGACGCAGATCGGACAGCGGCGCTCGGCGAACTCGGCGAACAGAGGGGGGTTCATGGGCGGATCGGACGACGCTGGAAGAACGGTCATGCTGCGGGGATCCTGTCCTCGCGACAAGGCTCTGTGCCTTGCCTGCGGTCTGGATCCCATGGGAAGCCCGCGGACAGGTCGGATCGAGCCCGCGGCCCCTGCCGTCAGCGCGCTGTGGCGGCCAGGGTCGGGTAGTCGGTGTACCCCTTTGCGCCCCCCGTGTAGAAGGTCGAGGGATCCGGCGTGGTCAGCGGAACCTTCGCCTGGATGCGCGCGGGCAGATCGGGATTCGCGAGGAACGCGGTGCCGAACGCAACGGCGTCGACCGAGCCCGATTCGACGGCGCGCGCGGCCTCGTCGGGCGTAAAGCCCATGTTCGCGACCAGCGGCCCATGGAACGCGCGACGCGCCTGGCCGAGCACATCGGCCTGTTGCTGGCCGAGAAAATCGGCGCGCATCACGTGGAGATACGAGAGACCGCGCGACGACAACGCGTGGCAGAGATGGTTCGTCAGACCGACTGGATCGCTGTCGCGCATCGAATTGAAGCCGTTCAACGGAGAGATGCGCAGCCCGACCCGGCCAGGACCGAAGACGGTGGCAACGGCGTCGACGACCTCCATCATGAGCCTCGAGCGGTTCTCGACGCCACCGCCATAGGGACCGCTGCGACGGTTGCTGCCATCCCGCAGGAACTGGTCGAGCAGATATCCGTTGGCGCCATGCACCTCGACCCCGTCGAATCCGGCACGCTTGGCGTTCTCCGCCGCCCGACGGAATCCCTCGATGATACCCGGGATCTCGTCATCGCGCAGCTCACGCGGGGTCTCATACGGCTTTGGGCCTTCGGGCGTGTGGATCCCGCCGCCTTCGATCGCGATCGGGCTCGGAGCGACCGGCTGCATTCCTCCGTTCAGGAGCGAATGGCAGGCACGGCCGCCGTGCCAGAGCTGTAGATAGATGCGTCCGCCCGCCGAGTGGACGGCGTCGGTGGCCTTGCGCCAGCCATGGACCTGGGCTTCCGAGTGGATGCCCGGGGCTCCCATGAAGGCACAGTTGTTGGCGATCGCCATGGTCGCCTCGGCGATGAGAAGTCCGGCGCTCGCCCGCTGCGCGTAGTGGGTCGCGATCAGGTCGCCCGGTACATCACCCGCCTCCGAACGGCATCGGGTGAGGGGCGCCATGAGAATGCGGTTCGGAATCTCGAGCGAGCCGAGCTGGAGCGGTGAGAAGAGGGTGGGCATGGGAATGGATTCGGTGGGGTTCGGAATGAGACTCCGGATCGTTGGAGACGACCGGGAACCGTCGGGTGCCGTTGAGAGCAGCACCAGATTCCGCAGGGAATATGGGGGGTCTGCGCGAACTCTGTCATCCCATCAGACGCCAGGGTGTCCTTGGGGTGGGGTCTTGTGAGACCGTCCTTGGAGAGTCCCTGTTCTGGTCCTAGACCGCTCCCACCGGACCCATCCGCTTCCAATGGAGGACCGGGTCCCGGGCCTCCCGGGAGGCGCGGAGGTCGACCTCCAGTTCGATCACCCAGTCGTTGAAACCGTCGGGATCCACCACGACCTGTTCGATCCGCAAGCGGGATCGGTCCTCGGACGGGATCACATGGGTGTGGCGCAGGTTGCGGGCCTCGGGATGGAAACAGAACGTCTCGTGTTCCCGGTGATACACCTCGAGGGCCTGAGCCCACAGCGTCTCCGGCCGGGCCGAAGGTCCCAACGCCTCCAGCGTCCCGGGATCCACCCGGACGAGGCCCTCCGCCGTGGCCCAGTCGGCGTCGACCAGGGCCCGCATCAGGTTGAAGATCCGGGTCCGGATCAGCGCGAGGAAGGCCATGCCATCCCGGGTGATGTCCTGGGCGGCCTCCTCGGCACCCGGGGGACGGATTTCCGGGACCTCCGTGCGGGTCGGGACCCGTGAGGGATCCCGGAGCTTCTCCCATTCGTCGAGGAGACTGGAATCCACCTGGCGCAGCATGAGCCGCAGGTACTCCTCCATCTCGAGCAGGGTCTCGGACTTGGCGGCCGCCGGCACGGTCTGGGAGAGCACCTTGTAGACGCTGTTGAGATGCCGGAGCAGGACACCCTCGGCTCGCTGCAGCTCATACAGGCGGAGATAGTCGGCGAAGGTCCGGAACTCCTCGAACATCTCGCGGGCAATGCTCTTCGGACGGATGTTCTCCTGTCCGACCCACGGGTGACGGGCCGCCCAGGCGTTGAAGGTCTCGTAGATGAACTCCCGTCGCGGCTTCGGATGCTCCAGCTTCTCGAGCTCCTCCATCCGCTGGTCGTACTCCATCCCCTGCGCCTTCAGCTCGGCCACCTTCTGGGACTTCAGACGGTTCAACTGGGCCCTCAGGATGACGTCGGGATCCTCCAGGATGGATTCGACGAGGGTGATGACGTCGAGGCTGTATTCGGGGGCCTCACGATCGAGGATCGGAAGGGTGTCGAGCAGGAACAGCGACAGGGCCTGGTTGAGGGAGAAGTCCTCCGGGAGGCTGACGTTCACCCGGAGCTTGGGACCGGCCTCGTCGGGCCGTGCGATCGTGATGATCTCGCGTTCGACCAGCGATCGGAAGAGCTGCCAGCCGCGCTTCCGATGGACCCGTTTCTGGTTGGGCGACTCGTGGGATCGCCGGATGAGATCCGCCATGGCGGCACAGCCATCGCCCGGACGCCCGAGCACCTGGAGGAGGGTTGCGTGGGTGACCTGGAAGCGAGAGGTCAGCCGTTCCGGGGGCGAGTTCTGGAGCCGCTCATAGGTCTTGCAGTCCCAGTTCACGAAGTTTTTGTCGGGCGCCTGGCGCTTCACCACCTTCTTGCCATCCCGCCTGGCCTTCTCCTCGAGCTTGAGATTCTCGATGACGTGCTCGGGGGCCTGGGCCACGACCCAGCCCACGGAGTCGAACCCCTTGCGGCCCGCCCGTCCGGCGATCTGGTGGAAGTCGCGCACCGTCAGGATGCCGACCTTCTGGCCATCGAACTTGCACAGCCGCGTGAACAGCACGGTGCGGATCGGGACGTTGATCCCAACCCCGAGGGTGTCCGTGCCGCAGATGACCTTGAGGAGACCCTTCTGCGCGAGCTGTTCGACGAGGATGCGGTACTTGGGCAACAGGCCCGCGTGGTGGAGTCCGATCCCCTGTCGGAGCCACTTCTTGAGCTCGGGTCCATAGGGGCTGCTGAAGCGGAACCCCTCGATCTCCGAGGCCAGCACGGCCTTCTCCTCGCGGGTGGCCACCGGGAGGCTCGTGAAGTCCTGGGCGCTCTCCGCCGCCTCGGCCTGGGTGAAATGCACCACGTAGACGGGCGCCTTTCCGTCGGACAGGAGCGCCTCGACCGTCTGGGCCAGCGGCGTCTCGGCATACGAGAACTCCAGGGGCACCGGCCGGGTCACGGACTTCACGATCGTCGTGACCCGTCCGTTCAGCCGGGTCAGCTCCCCGGCGAAGAAGTCCGTCTCGCCCAGAGTGGCCGACATCAGGAGGAATCGGGTCTGGGGGAGGGTTAGCAGCGGGATCTGCCACGCCGCGCCGCGGTCGCGGTCGGAATAGTAGTGGAACTCGTCCATGACGACGTCATGGACCCGTGCCTCGGGACCGTCCCGGAGCGCGATGTTGGCAAGGATCTCCGCCGTGCAGCAGAGAATGGGCGCATCGTGGTTGACCGTGGCGTCGCCCGTGGCCAGTCCGACGTTCTCGGGTCCGAACTCCCGGCACAGGGCGAGCCATTTCTCGTTCACCAAGGCCTTGATCGGACACGTGTAGACCGAGCGTCGCCCCCGGGCGATCGACTGGAAGTGGAGGGCTGCGGCCACGAGGGACTTCCCCGACCCGGTCGGCGTGTTGAGGATCACGTTGTGGTCCTCGAACAGCTCGAGGATCGCCTCCTCCTGGGCCGGGTACAGCGAGAGTCCCCGGGACGTGGCGTGGCCGAGGAATCCCCCGAGCAGCGCATCGCTGCCGGTGGAGGTCATCCGGACCAGCTGGTCGTAGAGGGTCACCGCGGGAAGGAAGCCACAGCCGGGGACGAAGAGCACGGGTTTAGAGCCGGTTTAGAGCCGGTCACCCCACGTTTCGGAGGGCTCGGACGACGGCGATCCGCAGGGGTGACCGCGATTGTGAACATCTTCTGAAATGGACCCTTGCGTTCGTCGGGGCGGGGAGGAATCTCGTCGAAGGATTCCCGTGGCCCTGCTGGGTTTCCGATCCGTTTTCCCGGGAGTTCAGTC
>CAZZKQ010000324.1:0-4576 GCA_964654875.1 uncultured Verrucomicrobiota bacterium
AGGACCACGCCGATCTCCGGGAGTGGTACCAGCGGCGGTTCCAGCATGTGTTGGTCGACGAGTACCAGGACACCAACGTGCTCCAGGCGACGCTGCTCGACCTGCTCGCGGGGACCCATCGGAACCTCATGGCCGTGGGGGATGATGCGCAGAGCATCTACTCGTGGCGCGGAGCCAACTTCGCGAACATCCTGGAGTTTCCTCGGCGCTATGCCGACGCGCAGGTGTTCCGGATCGAGACCAACTATCGCAGCACGCCGGAGATCCTGGCCCTGGCCAACGCCGCCATCGCGGGCAACGTCCGGCAGTTTCCGAAGGTCCTCCAGGCGGTGCGGAAACCGGGATCCAAGCCCGCCCTCGTGGTCTGCAACGATGCCTCGGAGCAGGCGACGTTCATCGCCCAGCGGGTGCTGGAGCTGCGCGACGAGGGACGTCCGCTCGATGACATCTGCATCCTCTACCGGTCCCATTTCCACGCGCTCGAGCTCCAGTTGGAGCTCACCCGACGCAACATCCCGTTTCTGATCACCAGCGGCATCCGGTTCTTCGAGCAGGCGCACATCAAGGATGTCGCGGCGTATCTCAAGTTCCTGACCAACCCGCGCGACGAGCTGGCATTCAAGCGCCTTGCCCGGATGCTCCCGGGTATTGGCGGCAAGGGTGCCGAGAAGCTGTGGGAACGCTTCATCACGGAGTGGAATTCCAGGTGTGGCGAACCAATCGGGGATGCCATCGTGGTCCGCGTCCCGGTGTCGGACCTCGACGGCGAGCTGGAGGAGGCACCGCCGGTCCCGGAAGGACCCCGGACGCCCGTCGCCCCCGTGCTGGCCGCGCTCCAGTCGGCCGTCCCGAAGCGGGCCGCCGTCGCGTGGGCGCAGTTCACCGCGACGCTGGCCCAGGGCGAGAACCCCTCCCGGGCGATGTCCCCGGCCGACCTCATCCGCCATGTGGTCGAGGCCTCCTACAAGGAGTATGTCGAGGCCAACTATGACCGGGCCCCGCGGCGTCTCGAGGAGCTCGAGCAGCTCGCCCTCTACGCGGCCCAGTTCCAGAGCGTGTCGGACTTCCTGTCGCAGCTCGCGCTCCAGACCAATCTCGAGGCCGACGAATCGGCGAAGGAGGGCGACGACGAGGAGCGGCTGCGGCTCTCGACCGTCCACCAGGCCAAGGGGCTCGAGTTCGGCGCGGTGTTTGTGATCATGCTGAGCGACGGATGCTTTCCGACGCAGCGGGCGGTCGATGCGGCCGATGCGCTGGAGGAGGAGCGTCGGCTGTTCTACGTCGCGGCGACCCGCGGCAAGGACGAGCTCTATCTGTTGTATCCCCTCATGCGGATGTTCCAGGGCAGCCTTGCGCTCCAGTCTCCGTCGCGCTTCCTGCAGGAGATCCCGCAGGAGCTGATGGAGGAGTGGCGTCTCCGTGGGGCGCCGGCCTGGGGGGAGGATCCGCTGGGGCCCCTGCGGGGGGGGGAGGGCGACGTGGGGGATTCGCCGTTCTGACCCGATGACGCCGCATCGCCAGTTCCTCGAGCGGCTCCGGTCGCCCGAGCCACTGTTGGCCCTTGCGCCGATGCAGGATGTCACGGACCTGCCCTTCTGGACCCTGCTCCACGCCCGTGGGGGACCGGATGTCTACTGGACGGAATATTTCCGGGTGACCGCAACGTGGCGGCCCGAGAAATGGATCCTGCGCAGCCTGGTCGAGAACCCGACAGGCCGTCCGGCCATCGCCCAGCTGATTGGCAACGATCCGGAGGCCTTGGCCCGGGCGGCCCGGGTGCTCCAGGAGTATCCGGTGGCCGCGATCGACCTGAACCTCGGCTGTCCGGCCCCGGTGGTGTACCGCAAGTGTGCGGGAGGAGGACTGCTCCGCGATCCGGACCGGATCGATGCGGTCCTGGGGGCGTTGCGCGATGCGATCTCGGTGGCCTTCACGGTGAAGACGCGCCTCGGATTCGCGGACCCCGCCGAGTTCGAGGCGCTTCTCCCGATCTTCGCCAGGCATTCCCTGGACCTTCTGACGATCCATGGGCGGACCGTGGCCCAGATGTACAGGGGTGAGGTGCATTACGATCTCATCGCGGATGCGGCGTCTCGGCTCCCATTTCCGGTCCTGGCCAACGGGAACGTCGGGACCCCGGAACGGGCCGTGGAGGTCCTCGACCGCAGCGGAGTGCGGGGACTGATGATTGGTCGTGGCTGCATCCGGAATCCCTGGTTGTTCGATCAGATCCGGATCCATCGACGGGGTGGGACGGTGGTCCACCCAACGGGCCGGGAGGTGTTGCAGTATATCGAGGACCTCTGGCGGGTGACGGAACCGCCAGAATCCCGGGAACGGCTGCAGGTCGAGCAGATGAAGCGGTACCTGAACTTCATTGGACAGGGGGTGGGAGCCACCCCGGCTGAGGCGGAGGCCTTCCTGCATCGGGTCCGACGCACCACGACGCGGGACGAGTTCTTCGGGGTCTGCCGGGATCTCCTGGACCACGGGGATCCGATGCCCCTCCGTCCGCATCCGGCTGTAGCGGCGGCCAAGAACGAGGTGGAGTGTGTGCCGGTGGGATCATGACGACCGTGCAAGGGGCCATGTTGGGGTATGCTGATCTCCGTCCGCTGTGGTTCGTGTGCGGTCTGCTGGTGTCGGTTCTGACCTCCTGGGTAATCTCCCGAAGTAGCTGCTCCCGGAGGAATCCGTGGCGCCTCATGGTCACTTCGACATTCGTCTTCACCGTGGCATTTGTCGTGTTCCTGACGGAGCGGGGCCCCTTCCTTGGAAGGACGCAGCGGAAGGAGTTCCGCATGTCCTGGAAGGTCGAGCCAATGGATGTCGACCGGGCGCCCCAAGGATTCCAGGAGTCCGGGGTCCGTCTTGAGTTCGTCGACTTCCCGGGACACTTCGTGGTGATCCTGTCCGAAGAACTGCTGCAGCACCTTCGCCGACAGCCTGCGGGTCCGGTGACGGTAGCGTTCGACGTGACGTACGACTACGGCAGGGCCCGTGGGTACAACGAGGTTCAAGTGGCTGGGCTGCGGGACTGGGTGGAGGAGTTCAGCTGGGGAGGAACGGTAGGCAATCCTACGCGATCGCCTTGGGAGTGAGCGTTCGGGTGTCGGGCCTGATGTGGATCGGAGGTGTCAGAGCAGGGTCCTGGTGGACGTCCTCATGTGGAATAGGACCATGACCTGGCCCCAATGTTCTCGCCCCACTGCTCTGCTGGGGTGTAGGCCGATGGTATGGTTTGGGGACAGGTCACCCAGGGTAGCCTCGCAGGCTTGGCGACCCCGGGGCTGGGGGACGGAATCCCGTTGGGCTTCAAACGGGGCTCGTGGTGTGGGACGCGGTTCGTGGTGTAGGACGGGGGGTTGTGGTGTAGGGACAGGTCGTGGTGTGGGGACAGGCGATGGACCGGGGGAATCGACCGGCAAGACGTCTCTGGCCAACGCCAACGGCGTTTCGGCTCTGAGCCCAGGGTTGGACCGAATAACGAGGACCTACCCTGGGAACCGAGGGAGCATGCAGACAACCTCAACGCGGTTGCGGCCCATGGGGGACGGAAAGACCGCGATGATTAGAACCGCGGCGCCGAGGTGGTCCGCAACCGCGGTGCGGTTGGGTGGGTTGGGGACAGATCACCCAGGGTAGCCTCGCAGGCTCGGCAACCCTGGGCTGGGGGATGGAATCCCGTTGGGATTCAAATGGGGCTCGTGGTGTGGGACGCGGTTCGTGGTGTACGACGGGGGGTGTGGTGTAGGGACAGGTCGTATTGTGGGGGCAGGCGATGGACTGGGGGAATCGACTGGTGAGGCGTCTCTGGGCAACGCCAACGGCGTTTCGGCTCTGAGCCCAGGGTTGGTCCGAGGAACGAGGACCTACCCTGGGAACCGAGGGGGCATGCAGACAACCGCAACGCGGTTGCGACGGCCTTTCCTCCGCGTGGGCTATCTGAAGCGACAGTTTCTTCAGTCCCAGAGATACTTCTCGTCCCACGTGATTGTGTGCCGACGCAACAAGGCCCGGAGTTCGTCCTGGAATCCTGCTCGGTGATGGTGTTCCTCCTGCTGATCGATGTATTGACGGACCGCGTTGAGATTCGACTGGCTCACGGAGAAAGCTGCATAGCCCCGCTGCCATTCGAAGTCGGAGTACTCGGATGAGCGTTCCTTGAGCCAGAGGCTCGATACGCGCTTAAGTTCCTTGACCCAGTCCGCCTGCGAGCAAGTGCGTCCCAGACTCGCCAGAAGGTGGACATGGTCGCTCACACCGCCGATTCGGATGGTCGGACAATCAATCCGGCCGGATATCCCGCCCATGTAGGCGTGGAGGGCATCCCGTGTGGCTTTGTCTTGCAGAAAGGGACGGCGTTCCTTTGTCGAGAAGACGAGATGGATGTGAACGGCTGAGAGCGATTGCGGCATGTATCGAAGGTGGCCGGATGCAGGGGGGAGCGCGAAAAACTCTTCATTGGGTCACGTGTCGGTGGTCCGCAACCGCGGTGCGGTTGGGTGGGTTGGGGACACGTCACCCAGGGTAGCCTCGCAGGCTCGGCAACCCTGGGCTGGGGGATGGAATCCCG
>CAZZKQ010000325.1:0-4546 GCA_964654875.1 uncultured Verrucomicrobiota bacterium
GGACCTTCTGGAGAACGCCACTGACGAGCAGCGGGCGGCCACGGCGTTCCATCGGAACACCATGACCAACACCGAGGGGGGAACCGACGACGAGGAATGGCGCGTCGCCGCCGTGAAGGACCGGGTCGGGGTCACGGCCCAGGTCTGGATGGGGCTGACCATGAACTGCGCCCAGTGTCACACCCACAAGTTCGATCCCATCACCCAGCGGGAATACTATGGGTTCTATGCCCTCTTCAATCAGACGGCGGACTTCGATCAGCCGGACGAGCGTCCGACACTGCCGGTATATTCGGAATCGGAGCGTGGTCGGCGCGCCGAGTTGACTGCCGCCATCGACCGCAAGGAGGCTGAACTCAAGGCTCCGAACCCGGAGTTCGACGCCGAATTGAAGTCCTGGGCCCGGGAAGCCGCCCGCCCGGTGCCCTGGACCCCGTTGGCCCCCGTCCAGATCACCTCGCAGGCGACCAATGCCCCGGCATTCGAGATCGAGTCCGACCGGTCCATCCGGGTCGGAGGCCCCACGGCACCACGGGATACCTACGGTCTCACGGCACCGGTGACCCTGTCCTGCCTGACGGCCCTCCAGATCGAGGTCCTGCCCGATCCGTCCCTGCCGGCCCAGGGGCCGGGCCGCGCGGACGGCGGGGCTTTTGTCCTGAGTGACGTCCGACTCGATCTCGTCCCGGAGGCGGCCCGGACCGAGGCCGGACGGTTCGTGCGTCTCGAGGCTCCCGGCAGCAATCGGATCCTCAGCCTCGCGGAGGTCCAGGTGTGGTCCGCAGGCACCAATCTCGCGCTGCGCGGGACCGCCAAGCAGTCCAGCACCGGATATCTGGGCGATGCAGTCCGGGCGATCGATGGCAACACCGACGGCCGCTATGAGCAGGGTCGATCCACCACCCACACGGAGACCGAGAAGGATCCGTGGTGGGAGGTGGACCTGGGGGGTGAGGTTCCGGTGGAGACGATCACGGTGTGGAATCGGACCGACGGCTCCGTGGGGGATCGATTGGCCAACACCCGTGTCGTGGTGCTCGACGCGAATCGGCGTCCGGTGTGGCAGGGACTGCTCGAGAGGGCTCCCGCGCCGGTGTCGACTGTTGGCCCTGCCGCTCCGACCCCGATTCGTCTGACCCGTGCGAGTGCTGATCGGAGTGCGGCGGAGTTCCCGGCGTCCAAGGCGATCGACGCCGACTCCGGGGCGAACTCGGGATGGTCGCCCGGGGATTCCGGAAAGGCTCACCGATGGACCGCCGAGCTCGTCGAGCCGCCGGATCTCAAGAGCCCTGCCCGGATCCGGGTCACCCTCGCGCAGAACCAGGGGGATCGGAAGGTGTTGGGCCGGTTCCGGGTCTCGGTCACGGATCGGGCGACCCCGGTGCGGACCTGGTCCGAACCGATCTCCCGGGCGTTGGATATGGATCCGGAGCGATGGACTCCGGAGCAGCGTCGACTCCTGGCCGATCATCTCCGACCGGAATCGAAGACCCTGGGACCGGTGGTCCGCGAACTTCAGGATCTCCGGGGACAGCTGGCGGCCATCCGCGGGACACCGCTGCCGGTGCTGAAGGAGCTCGAGACGACCGGAGCCCGTGTGACCCGCGTGCTCAACAAGGGCAACTTCCTCGACCCCGGCGATCCCGTCGTCCCCGGGGTGCCGGCTGGGTTCCACCCGTGGCCCGCCGGGGCCCCGACCAACCGACTCGGTCTCGTCCAGTGGCTGATGTCCCCGGCGAACCCGCTCACCGCCCGGGTTGCGGTGAATCGCACCTGGACCCAGCTCCTCGGTCGGGCATTGGTCGAGACCGAGGAGGACTTCGGCACCCAGGGCACCGCGCCGACGCATCGGGACCTGCTCGACTGGCTTGCCGTCAGCTACCAGACCCCGCGTCCGAACGGAACGAAGGTGGATCCGCTCCGGCCTGAACTGGGTTGGGATTTCAAGGCGCTGGTCAAGCTGATCGTGACCTCCGCCACCTATCGGCAGAGCTCGGTGACGACGCCCGACCAACTCGAGAAGGATCCGCTGAACACCCTGTATTCGAGGGCATCACGGCGTCGGCTGGATGCCGAGATGGTCCGGGACCAGGCCCTGGCGCTGAGCGGTCTGCTGAGCCGGAAGGTGGGCGGGCCGAGTGTCTATCCCGCCCAGCCCGACGGTCTGTGGCGGGCGGCCTTCAATGGGGAGCGGTCGTGGACCACCAGCGAGGGGGAGGATCGGTATCGGCGAGGGATCTACACCTTCTGGAGGCGGACGATTCCGTATCCCAGCATGGCGACCTTCGACGCTCCCAGCCGGGAGAACTGCACCGTGCGACGTCAGCCGACCAACACCCCGCTGCAGGCGTTCGTGACCCTGAATGACCCGGTGTTCGTGGAATGTGCCCAGGCCCTTGGTCGTCGCCTCGCCCTGGCGGACGGTTCGGTGGCGGATCGGGTGAGGCTGGGTCTGGAGCGCGCGCTCTGTCGCCCCGCCTCGGAGGAGGCGGTCCAGCGGCTGGTGTCCCTCCATGACTCGGAGCGGTCGGGCTATGCGGACCGGACCGACGAGGCCCTGCGTCTGTCGACGGATCCCCTGGGGATGCTGCCGGCCGGTCTCGATCCCGCCGAGGCGGCAGCCTGGACCACGGTGGCCAACGTCCTGCTCAACCTCGACGGCGTCCTGATGAAGAACTGAGCCGGCGGGCCCTCCTCGTCGATCAGTTGAAGACGGTCCTGTAGCAACGGGTGTCGGGACTCCTGTGGTCGTCCTCGGCCTTGCCGGTGGACCCGTCGATCAATCCGAAGTCTCGTGCCCGAAGCGCCTTCGCCTTCCGGTACTCGGCGTGGCCGTCGACGAACAGATGGTTGCCCCCCTGGTTGTGGAGGCTGGCGTACCAGTCGACGCCGGGTTTGAGGATCACATGCCAGAAGGTGTACTGCCCGGGGCAGAGTCCGAAGTCGGCTCCGTAGGCGGGGCGCAGTGCCGTGAAGCTGACGAGTCGCGTGGTCTCCTGGCAGAAGATCAGGCCACTGGGATCCGGGACGGAGTCGAGGGTGCGTTCCATGAACACGGCATTCGGCAGGTATCCGGTGGCGCTGTTCGTCGTGGCATCGGAGCCGTCACCGGGCTTCTTGGCGCTGGGGCAGGCGTAGACCTTGGAGCTTCGGCCCTGGGTGGTGCCCTGCAGGTAGGGGGCGATGGCGTACAGGCAGTTGTTCTGCCAGCCCGGGGCCTTGGGATTCATGAAGTCGGGGACCTGGGAGGCCTTCGGGGGCAGGCGTTTGTGGTCGCCCTCGTAGAGGAGCAGCGCGATGCCCATCTGGCGCATGTTGTTCAGACACTGCGTCTGACGGGCCCGTTCCTTGGCCTTGGCGAGGGCGGGCAGGAGCATCCCGGCGAGGATGGCGATCACTGCAATCACCACGAGCAGCTCGATCAGGGTGAACCCGCACCCGGCGTGCGAACCCTGTCGTCCGTCGTGGGGCAGGAGTGGGGCATCCGGTGTGGGACAGGGGGGTCGCATGGGATCTGGCCGAGGATCAATCCCTTCCAGCAGCCGGGTCAAACGCCGGTTCGACAACCGACAACCCGCGTCAAAATGGACATGAGGATTGACGTTGTGGACGTGGTTGATAGCGTTTGCGGCTCGCTCCGGCCGGGAGCCCACTGTCTACCATGAAACGCCAGTATCAGCCTTCAAAGATCCGTCGCGTCCGCCAGCATGGCTTCCGCGCCCGCATGGCCACCAAGGGTGGCCGCATGATCCTCAACCGCCGGCGCCGTCTCGGGCGCAAGCGTCTCACCCCGGTCTGATCGTCCCGAGGTGCGTCATGTCGGCGCCTTCCGTTCCCCGGTTGGGTCTGCAACGAGGGCATCGGTTGCGGGCCGGACGTGACTTCGTCCGACTCAAGGAATCCGGCCAACGCTGGATCCAGGGCTGTCTCATCCTGAACTGGCAGCCCGCCCCCCATCGGCCCTCCGGCTCCCGGCTGGGCGTGGTGACCTCCAAGACCATCGGCAACGCCGTGTGCCGCAACCGGGCCCGACGTCTCCTCAAGGAGGTGTTCCGCAGGCATCAGCATGCGATCACGCTTCCGGTGGACCTGATCCTCGTCGCCCGGAAATCGATCGTCGGCAAGGGGTTCGACGCCGTCGAAGCCGACTACCTGCGCTCCCTGAAGGGCGCCCGACTCGGACCGGTTCCGTCCCTGACCGTTCCTGTCCCACCCCGATGAAGCGCCTTCCCGCTGGCCTGGCCCGCCTTGTCATCCGGGCCTATCAGGTCGGGATCTCCCCGATGAAGAATGCCCTCCTGGGCGTCTCCGAGACCTGCCGGTTCCAGCCCACCTGTTCGACCTACGCGATGGAGGCGATCGATCGGCATGGACTCGTGTGTGGGGGGGCGATCGCGGCCCGTCGACTCTGCCGCTGTCATCCCTGGGGAGGTTGTGGGACCGACCCGGTGCCCGAACGCTGTTGACCTGTCGCTGAATCACTCGCATGGACCGCAAGGGAATTGGAATTCTGTTGGTGGCGTTCGCGCTCATGCTGGGCTGGCCC
>CAZZKQ010000326.1:0-4534 GCA_964654875.1 uncultured Verrucomicrobiota bacterium
GCTTGACCTCGTTCTCGTTGTCCTCGATGCGCTTGGAGATCTCGACCTCCTGCTCACGGGTGAGCAGTGGGACCTGGCCCATCTGCTTGAGGTACATCCGGACGGGATCGTCGAGGATGTCGAGGCGTGCCTTGTCGTCCGGCTGCTCCTCCTCGGCCTCCTGGGCCTTGGGGCGGTCGACCTCGGCCTGGTCGACGATGTCGATCTCGAGGTTCCGGAGCTTGATGTAGATCTCGTCGAGATCCTCCGGGGCCAGGTTGTCGGGCAGGGCATCGTTGATGTCGCCGTAGGTGAGGTAGCCCTGCTCCTGGGCGAGACGGACCAGTTCCTTGATCTTCTCGGTCAGATCGATCCCGCTGGCGCTCCTGATGATGCCGAGCTGGGCGGAGGTGTCGCCCTCCGGTCCCGCGGGCGGCCGGGGTGCACCGACGGATGACACCGAGGGCGTCCCCGTTGGGGGAGAGGTCGGGGACTGGGGTTTCTCCGTGGCTCCGGTCCGTTGTGGAGGCCGGGCAGGCTTCGGCGCATCCGCGGCCTTGGTGGCCTTGGGGGTCGGCCTCGTGGCCTTCGCCTGGACAGGCTTGGCCGCTGGGGGCGACACCTTCTTCGGTGGGGTGGCCTTGGGGGCCTTGCTCGCCGGAGTCGCCGGCTTCCGGCCGGGGGCCGCAGGAGTCCGGATTGCGGAGGCTTTCACAGCCTTGGGTGCCGATTTCTTCGCGTTCTTTTTGGACATACAAAAAGGCTCCCGTCGGATGGGGACAGGAAGACCAAAACTGAGCCAATGACCATGGGTGACGATGTTGGAAGGGTCAAGAACTCGAACTTGGGAAGGAGGGCAGGATCTTTGGTTCTGGGAGAGGGAAGTGACGGATCGGAAGTGGACCAAGGCCGTGCCATCCCGAGGGTGCCCCGAGGCCATGGCCCTCCACGGTCAGCAGCACGGCGGCGCACGCTGCGAACAGACCCCGTTGCCCAACTGGTCGCCACCCTGCCTGCGCTGGACAACATGGTCCCCTCCGCCAACGCCCTCCATTCCCGTCGGAATCTGGCCGCACGAGCCCCGTGGTACGCCCAGTGGACCCGGACTGTCGGGACGCCCCGCCGCCCTCATTCCGCGGCGTCGTCCACCGGAGCGACCCTCCTTCGGCGGTAGACCACGGCGACGTTGCCGACCCGCTGGATGAGCTGTGATCCGGTCCGGCTGATGATCTGCGGAACCAGCTCCTTCTTCTGGTCCTTCAGGTCGTCGAACTTGAACTTCACCAGCTCGTGCTGGTCCAGGGCGAGGTTGAGCGCCGCGTAGAACCCATCGGAGAGGCCGGCCTTCCCGATCTTGACGACGGGATCGAGGTGCTGGGCCCTCGACTTGAGGTCGCGCAGGTGGCGTCCCGACACGGTGGAGGGGGTTTCGGGAGCGGTGGATTCGGACATGGGCAGGGTCTAGAGGCGCTGGATCTTCTCGAGGAGGCCGGTGGTGGACTTGCCGGGCACGAAGGCCAGAAACGAGATCCGTCCGCCGCCCTCCTCGACGGCCCGGCGCTCGTTCTGGTCGATGGTCTCGAGCGTGTAGTCCCCGCCCTTGACGTAGACGTCGGGATGGACCCAGCCGAGAAACCGCGTCGCCCGCATCTCTGGAAAGATGCAGACGGCGTCCACGCAGCCGAGGGCGGCGATCACGCGGGCGCGGTCCAACTCGGTGTTCAGGGGACGGCCTGGTCCCTTGAGCTGACGGACGCTGTCATCGCCGTTGAGTCCAATGAGCAGGGCGTCACCCAGCGCCCTGGCGGACTCCAGGTAGGCCACGTGGCCGGGGTGGAGGAGGTCGAAGCACCCGTTGGTGACGACGAGCCTCCGGCCCGCGGTCCGGAGCCCTGCCCGCCAGGCGGGCAGGGTGGAGGCGTCCAGGATCTTCGACTCGGAGCCCATTTCAGAGAGTCCGGATCAGATGAACTCGTTGAACATCGCCTCGAGCAGCTCCTGGCGACCGGACTCGAGACCGGAGGCGTTGCCGAGCTTGAGGGCATGGCGTTCGCAGTCCGCGAAGGTGGCCTTGCCGTCCTCGATTCTCTTGCCGATGCCGGAGTCCCAGCTGCGGTAGCGGTTCCGCACGAACGCATCGAGCCGGCCATCGGCACGGATCTTTGCGGCGATCTTCAGGCCGCGGGCGAAGGTGTCCATGCCCGCGATGTGGGCGAGGAACAGATCCTCCTCGGTGAAGCTCTCGCGTCGGACCTTCGCGTCGAAGTTGACGCCGCCGTGCTTGAATCCGCCGTATTTCAGGACACTGAGCATCGTCTTGGCGGTGAGGTAGAGGTCGGTCGGGAACTGGTCGGTGTCCCAGCCGAGGAAGTAGTCGCCCATGTTGGCGTCGATCGACCCCAGCACGCCGGCGGCCCCGGCGACTTCGAGCTCATGCTCCATCGTCTTTCCGGCGAGCCAGGCGTGGTTGACCTCGATGTTGAGCTGGAAGTGCTCCAGCAGTCCGTATTCGCGGAGGAAGTTCAGGCACGAGGCGGCGTCGGAATCGTACTGGTGCTTGGTCGGCTCCTTCGGTTTTGGCTCGATGAAGAAGGGGTTCTTGAAGCCGATCTTCTTCTTGTAGTCGACGGCCATGTGGAGGAAGCGGCCGAGGTGGTCCAGCTCCCGCTTCATGTCGGTGTTGAGGAGGGAGGCATAGCCCTCGCGACCGCCCCAGAACACGTAGCCCTGTCCACCGAGCTCGTGGGTCCAGTCCATGGCCCGCTTCACCTGTGCGGCGGCGAAGCAGAAGACGTCGGCGTTGCAGCTCGTGGCGGCGCCGTGCATGTAGCGGGGGTGGACGAAGTTCTGGGCGGTGCCCCAGAGGAGGCGGACCCCGGTGTCGCGCTGCAGCTTCTTGAGCTCGCGGCCGACGGCATCGAACTGCGCGTTCGCCTCGCGGAGGTTCTTTCCGTGCGAGGCGAGGTCGCGGTCGTGCCAGCAGTAGAACGGGATGCCGAGCTTCGTCGCGAACTCGAAGAACGCCCGCGCCCTCTCGATGGCCTCCCTCGTGGAGCACTCGCCGGTGATCCAGGGACGGTTGACGGTACCGCCACCGAACATGTCGGCCCCGGTTCCGCGCATCGTGTGCCAGTACACGGCGGCGAACCGCATGTGGTCCCTCATGGGGCGGCCCTCGATGAGCTCGTCGGCGTTGTAGTGCTTGAACGCCAGGGGGTTGGTGGAGCCGGGACCTTCGAAGCGGATGGTCCCGATCTTGGGGAAGAAGTGTTTGGCCATGATGACGGAACGAAAATGGGGAGGCAGGCTAGGCGCTCCCTGCGTTCGGCGGAAGCGGTTTTCGGGAATCGAGGTGGGTCCGGCTCCCGCCCCGGGACCTCTCAGAGTTTCCCGAGGAGCTCGAGCCAGCGTTTCCAGGCCTTTTCACGGGCGCTGCGCTGGGAGGCATTTGCATCGGGGGCCTCCCCAACCCGCATGAACCCGTGACCCGCCCCGGCGTAGATCGCCGGGGTGTAGCTCTTGTCCGCCGCCTTCATCAACTCCTCGGTGACTGGGATCGTCGAGTTCACCCGTTCGTCGTTCTCGCCGTAGAATCCGTAGACCGGCACGGTGATGCGACGGATGTCCTCGGGCAGGGTCGGGCCGGCTCCGTAGAACGGGAAAGCGGCCTTGATCCGGGTGTTGCGGGTGGCGAACCGGAAGGTCTGGGAACCGCCCCAGCAGAAGCCCGCCACGGCGATTTTGCCGTTCGCAGCGGGCAATCCGGAAGCGTGCCCCAGAACGGCATCGAGGTCGGCGACCACCTGGTCGGGTGGCAGGCTGCTGACGGCCTTGCGCGCCGTGTCGTTCCCGGTGAACCCGGCGGTTCCCTTGCCCTCGGTGCCAAGGCCCGAGAGCAGGTCCGGCGCGATCGCGATGTACCCCGCCTCCGCCAGCTGGTCGGCCACTCCGCGCACCCAGTCGGTCAGGCCGAAGATTTCATGGATGACGATGACGGTCGTGGCCTTCTCCTTCTTCTCGGGGAAGGCGATGAAGCAGGCGACCTTGCGGCCCCCATTCCTGACGTCCACCCACTCGAGGTGGCGGGGTGACTTCTCGAGACGGGCCTTGGCCCAGTCCTGGGCCAGGAGGCCTCCGTGCAACACCAGCGACGCAGCGAACAGAAAGGTCCATTTCATGATTCCGAAACGCTAGGCGGATGGGTTCCCGATGGGAATCCGGGAATCCGGGCAATGCAGGCCGGGCATTGGAGACCTTGTCAGGTTCCGCGATATCCGATATTTCTGTCGCCGTGAAAGGTCTTGCTGCTCTCGCATTCTTCCTCGTGTTCACCGTGCTGATCGCCACCGGAATGGTGATGGGCGTCCACGGCAGCTCGAAGGGATGGTGGATCATGGTCGCCTCGCTGGTCGCGTATCTCGGGTTCTTCATCAGGAAGGGCTGCCTCACCCAGGCCCACTGAGTTCCGTTCCCCGGACCCTCCCGACGGCTTCCCGTTTCCCCGCGGATTCGGGCCTGCCAACGCCCTTGGGTGATCCGAGCCGCAACCGCACAT
>CAZZKQ010000327.1:0-4461 GCA_964654875.1 uncultured Verrucomicrobiota bacterium
ACACCCCCCGCAGGCGTCAAACGATTTCGTATTCAGGGAGGTCTCGGCGCACTGCTAGTTCGTCAATGTCATACCCCCATACTGCTCTAGGTTCGGAGATGATCTGAGCTGCTTTAACTAGAAACAGACCGGTACCGCAGCAGGGGTCGATAAAAGTTGAGTCCGGGCGTGTGTGCAGTCGGACCATCGATTCTGCAATCGAGGCTGGCGTGTAATACGAACCAAAGCTCGATTTTGCGCCTTCGGCCAAGAGAGATTGATAAAGTAGCCCTAAAAAATCTGGGTGCGTTTCGGCAATAGCCAGACGTGGTAAAGGTTGGAGCACTGTTGGCTCAGCCCTCCACCAGTCAAGTTCGGCTTTGATACAGGGACGGAGATCCTTTCCTGAAAACATCTGGATTACTACCAGTTTCAGGAACGTCTTGAGGCTTACGCCAGAAGCACGGAAGCACGCGACGCATCGTTCAATCTCTTGGATGAGTGATTTGGACGCTATATACTCTTTCGGTATAAAAGTTTCGGAACTCGCCTTCTTGTTCGCGCGCGCTTGGAGCCGACCACTCCCACCACGGTCAATTGAGTCTTTCAGACTGTTAAGCTGGTCCGCGTGGAAAAGCAGCTTGCCGCTCTGTGTCGGCTGAACTGCAAGAAAACCACTTTTGACCCAGTTTCTCGCCGTTGCCGTTGAGATTCCAAGACGTTCGCTCGCGGTCTCGAGGTTGAGCAACTCGACTTCAGGGTCTAGGAAAGGTAAAGCGGACTGAATGATTTGTTTCATTATGGGGCGAAACGCGGATTGGCCAAAACGATACAAGGAGAGGTCAATTTGTCTTGGAAGTTCGCGTTCTCGGCGAAATGAGCGTTCAGTTCCGTGACGAGGAGTGGCATCTTTTCCCCGAAGGGTTCACCGTCGTCCTTGACTCGTCAGCGCCGACGTAGCAGTCGGGGGTGGCGGATTTTTAGAAGCCAGCCACATCGGCGTAAGCCGCTCTGCGAGGTTCTTGGTTCCTGGTTCTTTGTTCTTGGTTGAAGAGTCAGAGCGCCAAGCTTGGTAGATAGTTACGATTTTCTCGAAGTCGGCGTCGTTCAGCTCGCGGTAGACGCGGTTGATGAGGGTGCCTATTTTCCGCGCGTCGATGAAGAGGGTCTGTTTGCGTCGATCACGGAAGCCGCGTTTGGCGGCGGCGTGCTCGAGGCCGAAGTCCGCCTCGATACCGCGGAGGCGTGGTGGCCTGGTAGCGTTACTCTACTAGCCATAGACGGATATGTCGCCCCGCTTGCCCCAGTGGCTTTCCACTGATTTTTCCGACTGCACAAACATTCCCCTGGGGCCGCAGGTGGGGGCGGAGATGCGTCTGTTGGTAGTGTGCGAATATCTCGTCTAGCAGGCGCACGACAGAAGACGACGTGTAGAACTGCCCGCCGTTCTTCCCCTCCGCGCTGCAAAGCTGGGTGAGGAAGTATTCATACACGGGGCTGAGGATTTCCGTGGTGCGGCTCTCCTTGCCCGCCTGGCCGATGGTGCCAATAAGGTCGGAGAGTTCACCCAGACGGTGCTTGTCGAGCGCGGGCAGCGTATAGTCCTTGAACATAACGCACCTGAGGCGCGGGTTATCACGCTCAATGGCGACCATGGCGTCGTCCACGAGCTTGCCGATCGAAGGGAGCCTAGCGCTGGTCTCGAGGCGAGCGCAGCGGGTCTCAGGAGATACCCAAAAGATTTTTCTCGAACGGTATTCACCCGGCGGTCCATGAGCCCGTTTTCTCGTTGGTTGTCTCCGTGGCCTGGTCGCTTCCTCTGTCAGAGCACTATCACGGATTGAGCATCTTCAGTTCAACCAGGGTCGGGCCGAGGCGCTGAAGCGCACGGCGCATCTCGACGACGCGGTCGTAGGTGGCTGCGTCCCTCTTGAGGTCGGACCGGGGAAGCCGGGGACGGTCTTTGTCGAGATTGCTAAACGTAATCTGGTGGAGGACTTGGATTCCGCGGTCCCCTGAAATGAAGCCACTGAGCTTGCCCCAGGACATGGGGCCTTTCTCTTCGAGGAGCTTGCCGTCGCAGTCGATTCGGCCCGGGGAGAGAACTGGAGCCAGGAGATTCTGGATGGAAGCGGACTGGGCCTCCTCGATGAGCTTCTGCTTGGCGAGTGCAGCGGCCGCTTCGCGCTTCTTGCGCTCCGTTTCCTCCGCCAACTGCTGCGCCTTGAGCTTCCCTTCATCCACTATTCCCTTGTTGGTGGCGTCTTCCTTGAGCTTGTCAGCCTTCTTTCTCGCTTCCGCCTCATCCTTGGCGACATCTCTGGCATTCCTGATTCGCATGGCTTGAATCGCATCGTCGAGGGAGGCGGCGGTCTTCGCATTGTCGTCAGGAATCTTGTCGCGGGCCTCATCGAGCATGCTCTTGATGAAGGCAGACACCTTGGTCAGGTCGGCATCGGCCAAGTCGGCCCACGAACGGGCCTCATCGACGACCTTTTCGGCCTCGGGTGACGGTTGGGTCTCGGTCCCGCGATTCTCCGCGTTGCGAGACAGGATGCGCCGGACTCCTTCGAGGTGGGTTACTCCAATACTGCGTTTGGGGACATTCAGCTTGGCAGAAAGGAAGGTGGAGCAGGCCTCAACCAGGTCCGGAAACTGGGTAACGGGCACGCCCGCAGACCCCTTCCGGAAGTCCGTCAGCTCCCGCTCAACCTGGGGGATGCGTTCGAGCAGTTCATGGAGGGTGTTGGTCACCACCCCAGCCCTCCCGGCAAAGGAGTCCCGGAGACTTTGAGCAATGGCCAAGCGGTTCTCGCGCTCTTGCTTGGTCTTATCGGCTTCCGCCTTGGTAGCCCGTGCCTTCTCCTCTTCGAGCTGCTTCTCGGCAGCAAGCCGCTTCGATTCCGCCTCCATCTTGCCGCTGTGGCTTTGGTAGAGGAGGTATCCGACGGTCCCGAGAGCCGCCAAGAGGATGACCACGCAGACCATGAGGAGGCCTCCGACGGAGATGCCGCCGCGTTGTCGGTTACGATGTTGGGTTGGGTTGGGTGTCCTGAGGTTCATGGGTCGAGAGTCCGGCGCATGAAGTCGCCGAAAGTGGATTTGGCCTTCTTGTCAGGCGGAGCCTGGTCGGTGGGGTCGGAGTCGGCAGGCGGGGTCCCCTTCGGTTCAGGCGGAGCAAAGTGCCCTTCCCCGTCGGCAGAGGGCTGCTTTGGACGGCCTCTCTTGGCTCGGGGCTTTTCTTCGGCCGGTTCAGGCAGCTCCTTCGGTTGCTCGGGCAGAGGTCCCAGGATGGCCTCCTCCTCCGAAGGGGTCCACGGGTGGAGGCTCTGGTCCCCCATGGGCCGGTTCTTCTGGTTCGGATACTTGGCGATATGCTCCTTCGAGGGCTTGCGGTTCATCGCGTAGACCACCTGAGCGTCCTCGTCGGTGGAGTACGGGTCGCCGACATCCGGGACATGATGGATGCCCTGAATCCGGCTCCCGGGCCGATTCTCGGGCGCTTCGAGGTTCAGGAACTCGCCATTCAGGAAGAGGGGGCGGGTCACCACGTCCTTGGCGTGGGTGACACTGTTCTCCTTCCCGTAGGTGTGGCTGATCTTGGTCTCGGTGGCCTCGCGGTCGCCGAAGTATTTGGAAGCCCACTCGGCCGTGGCGGCGTTGCCCACCCGCAGGAACGTCTTGTTCTCACAGAGGCCCAGGATTTCGTCGGTGCGGTCCGGGCCGTAGGCGGCCCGCATCCCGCTGACATCCTGAATCCCCAGAAGGATGGAGGCTCCCTTGCTGCGGCCGACGCCGAGGAGTTCGGCCATGCAATCGACCTCCTTCATCCAGCGGAACTCATCGAGGACAATCCACGTGTGGGGTTGGGAGACGTCGGCCCAGGCCTGGAGTTCGTCGGAAATCATCCGCAGCAGGAGGCCGTTGATGGGGTTGAGCGATTCGAGGTACTTCGGACGATGCCCGAGCAGGAGCACCCCGTGTCGCTGCTTGGTCTCGTCGGTGGAAAACCAATCCGCGATGGAGAAGCGCTGCTTCGCTTTGGTCTGGTGCCAGAGGGCGGCAACTGTCTCCAGACGTGAGGCCTTGGTCGCGATGGTGGTGAAGACCGATGGGAAATGGATGGTGTCCTTGAGGTAGGGGTCGGCCTTGATGCGAGCCCGGGGAACACGGGTCACGGTCCGTTGGATGTTCTCCGGGGTGGACAGGGCGTTGATGAGGTCCCGCAGGGTCCAGGCCCCAGGCCGGATGCCGTTCAAGGCGATGATGGTGGCCCAGACGGTCCGTTGGGCGGCCTGCCAGAAGTAGGAGGTGCTGGCGTTGGGTTCGGAGGGGATGATGAGGGTGGCCAGATTCTGGGCAGCCGCATCTCCGGTGATGTCCTTGGCGATGTCCCAGGGAGTCGTCCGTTCGTCGAAGGGGTCGAGGATGTAGATGTCCTCTTCGGGAACCCCTTGCGCGGTCAGGAAGGAGAAGAAGGTC
>CAZZKQ010000328.1:0-4460 GCA_964654875.1 uncultured Verrucomicrobiota bacterium
GTACCTCGACTTCAGCGACTCCATCCGCCGTCTCGGCGAGGACAAGATCCGCGAACGCTATGGCAACCTGTTCTCGATGTACCACGAGATCACGAACGAGGACGCCTACAAGACGCCGATGCGGATCTACCCCGCCGTGCACTACACGATGGGCGGCCTCTGGGTGGACTACACCCTGATGAGCAATGTCCCGGGACTCTTCGTCCTGGGCGAGGCCAACTTCTCCGACCACGGCGCCAACCGCCTCGGGGCCTCCGCTCTCATGCAGGGACTGGCCGACGGCTATTTCGTCCTGCCCTCCACCATCTCGGGCTACCTGGCCGGGCAGAAACCCGCCCAGCGTCCGGGCACCGACACCGCCGCGTTCCGCGATGCCGAGTCGAACGTCCGCTCCCAGCTCCAGCAGTTCCTGGGCGGATCCGGCAAGCGGACACCCAACAGCTTCCACAAGGAGCTCGGGAAGATCATGTGGGACTACTGTGGCATGGCCCGGAACAAGGCCGGCCTCGAGAAGGCGATCAGCCTCCTCGGCAACCTGCGTGAGGAATACCGGACCAATCTCAACGTGCTCGGCGGCGGCGAGGAATGGAACCAGTCGCTCGAGAAGGCCGGCCGGGTCGGCGACTTCATCGAGCTCGGCGAGCTGATGTGCCGCGACGCCCTCATGCGCGAGGAGAGCTGCGGCGGCCACTTCCGCGAGGAGTACCAGTACACCCAGGATGACCCCGAGGTGCAGCAGGGCCTCGTCAATCCCGGCGACGTGAAGCGTCGCGACGACCAGTACGCCTTCGTGGGCTCCTGGGAGCATGCCGGAGCCGACAAGACCCCGGTCCTCAACCGCGAGCCCCTCGTCTACGAGGAGGTCAAGATGAGCACCCGCAGCTACAAGTGATCCCGAGGAACCCGAACCCGCAGAACCCCGCATCGAACCCATGAAGGTCCACTTGAAAGTCTGGCGTCAGAAGAACGCCTCCGCCCCGGGCGAGTTCAGGACGTACACCTCCCCCGAGCTCAACCCCAACATGTCGTTCCTCGAGATGCTGGACGTGGTCAACGAGGACCTCGCCGGCCATGGTGAGGAGCCCATCGCGTTCGACCACGACTGCCGCGAGGGCATCTGCGGCACCTGCTCGCTGGTGATCAACGGCAAGCCGCATGGTCCCCACCGCGGCGTGGCCACCTGCCAGACCTACCTGCGCAGCTTCCAGGATGGCGACGAGATCGTCATCGAACCTTGGCGTGCGCGCGCCTTCCCCATCGTCAAGGACCTCGTCTGCGACCGGAAGGCGTTCGATCGCATCCAGCAGGCCGGCGGGTTCATCACGGTCCGGACCGGTGCGGCGCCCGACGCGAACTCCATCCCGGTGCCGAAGGAGAACTCCGACCTGGCGATGGACGCCGCCCAGTGCATCGGCTGCGGCGCCTGCGTCGCCGCCTGCAAGAACGCCAGCGCCATGCTCTTCGTCGCGGCCAAGGTGTCCCACCTCGGCCTCCTTCCCCAGGGCCAGCCCGAGCGGAACCGCCGGGTCAAGGCCATGGTCGAGCAGATGGACACCGAGGGCTTCGGCGCCTGCACCGTCACGGGCTCCTGCGAGGCGGTCTGCCCGAAGGACATCTCCCTCGACTTCATCGCTCGGATGAACCGCGACTACGCCACGGCCCTGATCAAGGGCGATCCGAAGAAGGCGGCCGCGGGCGGAGCGGGCTGACCTTCCCGTGGGATCACGAGCCCCAGTCGGCCGGATCGAAGCGGTCCAGCCTCCCCTGCGGCACGTGGATGGAGTCTCCGGTTCCAGGATCGGGAGGCTCCCTTCGATTCCGGGGAACACCCCGAGCACTGGATTGCCCGATAGTCGTTGGACCGAGGATTCCCGTTTTCCGCCCACGACCTTGTTTGTAGGCTCGGCGGATGAAGGTGTGCCGTTTCGTCCCCCCGGTCTCCGGTTCCACAAGCCACTCGACCCCCGCTCCGAGGCTGGGCGTCCTGACCCCGGATGGGTCCGAGGTCCTTGATCTCACGTCCCTCGGGGTGGAACGCCTCTCGGTTCTCCTCAATCATCCCGATTGCCGCCTCGCCCTCGAGGCATATCTTCGATCCCCAGCCGCCCGCCGGGCTCCCCTCTCCTCGGTCACGCTCCTGGCACCGGTCGACACCCAGGAGGTCTGGGCCGCAGGGGTGACCTACCTGCGCAGCAAGTCGGCCCGCATGGAGGAGTCCGATTTCAGCGCGACTGCGTACGACCGGGTCTATGACGCCGCACGACCCGAGATCTTCTTCAAGTCGATGCCCGCCAAGGTCAGCGGCCCGGGCGGTCCGATCGGCATCCGGTCCGACGCCCGTTGGAACGTGCCCGAGCCCGAACTGGTCCTGGTGCTGAACGCCCGGGGTGCCGTCGTGGGCTACACCATCGGCAACGACATGAGCTCGCGGGACATCGAGGGCGAGAACCTCCTCTATCTGCCCCAGGCCAAGATGTACCGACACGCGTGCGCCCTCGGGCCGTTCATCACGGTCGGGGCATCCGAGGAGGAGGCCCGGGCCTGGACGATCTCCATCGCCATCGAGCGGGCGGGCGCCACGGTCTTCTCGGGTGCCACGGAGGTTTCCAAGATCAAACGGGGCTTCGACGAGCTCTCCCAGTGGCTGTTCCGGAGCCAGGAGTTCCCGACCGGAGCGATGCTCCTCACCGGGACCGGCGTGGTTCCGCCCAACGAATTCACCCTGGCCGCTGGCGACGTGGTCCGGATCCGCGTCACGGGCATCGGTGAGCTGGTGAACACCGTGGAGGTGGTGTAGCCGAACCCGGGGACCCCGGTGAACCCTGTCCGCCGCACCCCTGCCACCGGACTCCAGACCTCCCCCCTTTCCACCCCGGTTCAACCTCCACGTTCCACAGCCCCGGATCCCCTCCCATGACCTCCGATCGCCGACAGTTCCTGAAGTGCGGTCTCGCCACCCTGGCCGCGTCGACGCTGTGGCCTGGACTCCGCGCGGCAGATCCCTTCCAGCGAGGCCCCCGCTCCCGCCTCCGGCTGGCCCTGGCCGCCTACTCGTTCCGGGACGACTTCGCTCCCGGGAAGGATGGGAAGCCCGCACGGCTGGACATGCTGCGGTTCGTCGACTACTGCGCCGACCACGGCTGCGACGGCGCGGAACTGACCAGCTACTATTTCCCGACACCCCTCTCCGCCGAATACCTGTCGGGGGTCCGACGCCGGGCCCACCTCCGGGGCGTGACGGTCAGCGGCACCGCGGTGGGCAACGATTTCTGTCATCCCCCCGGGGCCAAGCGCGAGGCCGAGCAAGGGCTGGTCCGCGACTGGATCGCCCATGCCTCGGTCCTCGGCGCCCCCCACATCCGGGTCTTCGCAGGAGACGCGAGGGGACGGAATCCCGCGGAGGCCAAGCGGCTCTGCATCGAGGCGCTGAAGGACGCCGCCGTGGAGGCCGGAAAACGCGGGATCCTCCTCGGGGTGGAGAACCACGGTGGAATCGTCTCCGAGGCCTCGGACCTGCTGGAGATCGTCGAGGCGGTGGGATCCCCCTGGGTGGGCATCAATCTCGACACGGGGAACTTCCACACCGCCGATCCCTACGCCGACCTCGCCCGCTGCGCCCCCTGGGCGGTCAATGTGCAGCTCAAGACCCATGTCCATCCCCGCGGCAGCCGTGGCACCCAGCCCGCCGATCTGGACCGGGTGTTCCGGATCCTCCACGACTCGGGCTACCAAGGCTGGGTGACCCTCGAATACGAGGAACCGAAGGACCCCTGGGTCCGGGTGCCGGAGATCCTCAAGGATCTCAAGGCAAGGATGGGATAGTCCCAGTCACCAGGGGCTGGCGATCCCCAGATCGACCGTCCGCGCGCCCCCCCGCACACCCTCCGCCGCCCTCTGCCCGCCCTCTTGTCTTTTCCTGGGCCTTCCCATGACCCTCGCGTCATGAACCCCAAGGCCCGCAGGACCGGAGCGACCCGACCGCGAACGCTCCGGGTCGCCACCGTCCAGTTCGAAAGCCGGCCCGGCGACAAGGACCACAACTTCGCCGTGCTCGAGTCGTTCGTCCGCAAGGCCTCACAACAAGGCGCGCGTCTCGTCGTCTTCCCCGAGTGCTGCCTCACAGGCTACTGGTTCCTCCGCAACCTCAGCCGGAAGCAGCTCGGACAGCTCGCCGAACCCATCCCCGACGGACCGACCGCCCGCCGCCTCCAGGCCCTCGCCCAATCCAGCGGCATCTCCATCGGTGCCGGCTGGGTCGAGGCCGGCAAGGAGGGGGTGTTCCACAACAGCTACGTCGTGGCCCTTCCCGACGGACGCCTCCATCGCCACCGCAAGCTCCATGCCTTCGAGCATCCCGCCATCGAGGGTGGATCGGACTTCACCGTGTTCGACCTGCCGGACGGATGGCGGGTCGGCGTGCTCATCTGCTACGACTGCAACCTCATCGAGAACGTCCGCCT
>CAZZKQ010000329.1:0-4429 GCA_964654875.1 uncultured Verrucomicrobiota bacterium
CCTGCCCGCGGCCGACTGGGTGACGATCGGCCGGGCCAGGGTGCGCATCCCAAGGGCGGGTGACTGGACGATCGGCGTGCATTCCGACGACGGATTCGCCCTGAGGTTCATCGGACATCCGTTCTCGAGCGTCTCGGGCTATGGACTCATCGATGAGGACTTCCCGGAATATATCCAGTTCGCGGTCGGCACGGGCGACAGCAGCACCCGCGCGGTCCTCAAGGGCCTCAAGGCCGGGGACTACGCGGTGGAGGTGATCCACTTCCAGCGGATCGGAGGGGCGTTCGTGGAGGTCTATGCGGCCGAAGGGGCGTTCGTGGACGATGGCGACACCGGCAGCTGGGCGCTGATCGGCGCACCGGATGGGCTTGCGCTGGTGGACGACGCGGCGCCGGCCGGACCGGTCACCGTGCGTGGGGTCCGGATCGATGGCGGATCACTCGTGCTGGAGTTCGACTCGGCCAACCCCGCCGCCAGCCATGTCGTGCTGCAATGTCCCGAGTCGCTGTCCTCTGAGACCTCCCGTTGGAGTCCGCTGGCCACGGCCACGATCACCAGCCTGGGGGGGCTGAGCTATCGTGCCACGATCCCGGTGCCGTCGGCCCGGGCGGGATTCTACCGGGTTGGGACGGGTTCGAACTGAACGGGATGTCCGACGGACGGGCTGGCCTACCGAATCGAGGGGACTGGCCTGGCCTGGCCCGTCCGTCAGGAATTCCGGCCCGCTCCGACGTTGTGGGGCGGCCTCCAGTCTCCTAGCGTCACAGCCCGGCGACGGTTCCGTTCGGCGCCGCCGTCCTCCTCCACCTCCGCCATGCGACTCGATCCAACCCTGCGTTTCCTGTGCGGAATCCTTCTGGGGTTCGCGATCCTTGTCCTCGGCGCGGGCTGCCGTGGGCGCACGAAGAGGGTTGAGACCCTCTCCGACGTCGCCGAGGTCCGGATCGGGGTGATGACGGGTTCAATCGGCGAATCGATTGCCCGGAACCGGTTCCCCAAGGCGAAGGTCCAGCCGTTCGACGACGTCATGGACGCCGTGACGGCCATCAAGTCGGGACAGCTCGAGGCTGTGGTGATGGCGTTTCCGACGGGATTCCAGATCGCGAAGCGCAACGCCGATCTTGTCGTGCTGGAGGAACCGCTCGACAACGAGGAGACAGCGGTGGCGCTGAGGA
Organism: uncultured Verrucomicrobiota bacterium; assembly: GCA_964654875.1. GTDB lineage: Bacteria > Verrucomicrobiota > Verrucomicrobiia > Limisphaerales > UBA9464 > UBA9464. The sequence continues at coordinate 1,176 of CAZZKQ010000329.1, forward strand.
AGGAGGACACGGCCCTGCTGGCAGAGGTCAATCGGGTGATCGCCGGCCTCCGGAAGGACGGGACCCTCGAGGCGATGCACCATCGCTGGTTCAAGCTTGACCTCACTCCCTATGAGGTCCCACCGATCCCGGCGGTCACGACCGGGTTGCCCCTCCGGATCGGTGTCAGTGCGACCCGGGAGCCGCTGACATTCGTCGACGCGAAGGGCGAGGTCAGCGGCCATGACGGCGAGCTGGCGCGGCGGATCGGCCAGGCGCTGGGGCGTCCGGTAGAGTTTTCAAACATGAAGTTCATGGCCCTGATCCCGGCCCTGCAGTCGGGCAAGGTGGACCTGATCGTGACGGGCATGAATGCCACCGACGAGCGGCGCAAGTCGGTGGCCTTCTCGGATCCCTATTTCGCCAATGCCCAGGTGTTTCTCGTCCGGAAGGTCGAGGGCACCCGCCAGCAGGCGATGAAGGTCTTTCCCGAACTGGGGAGCCGTCCCGCCGGCGGAGTCCGCCGGGGTCCCACCCTCGAGTCCTTGGATGGCAGACCCATCGGCGTGCTTTCCGGTTCCGCCGGCGATCTGGCGGCCCGGAAGCGGTTCTCGAAGTCCCGGTTCGACGCGATGCTGTCGGCCTCCGACGCCGCCCTCGCCCTCCAGTCCCGAAAGATCGATGCCCTGGTGTACGACCAGAGCGTCCTGGAGAACCTCGTGGTCCGGAATCCCGACCTCGCTGTCCTCGAGGAACCTGTCGCGAAGCTCGAGATCGCCGGGGCCCTCCGGAAGGACAACACGGCGCTGATCCAGGAGGTCGACCGTGTCATGGCTGATCTCGAGCGGGAGCAGGTCTTCCAGCAGCTCCGCAGCAAGTGGATCGACTCGAAGTATACGGTTGTTCCGGAGATGCCCCCGGCGCCGACGGACGACGAACAGGGGGTCCTGCGTCTGGGGACGTCGCCCGACATGGAGCCCTACTCGTTCGTGTCGAATGGGAAGATCGTGGGGCTGGACATCGAGCTCGCCGGGATTCTCGCCCGTCGTCTCCACCGTCGGCTCGAGGTGGTGGCGATGAACTTCGAGGGCCTGATCCCTTCGCTACAGGCCGGCAAGATCGACATCGCGCTCTCGAACTTCAACGTCACGGAGGAGCGCAAGAAGCTCATCACGTACTCGCGTCCCTACATCGTGACCGCCATCGGGGCCTTGGTCCGACACGAGGGCGGGGCACCGGCGCCAGCGACTACCGGTGGCGGGGCCCTCGAACGGTACCGTCGGGGTCGGATCGGAACGCTGCTCGGGTCGGCCCACAGCACCTGGGTGTCGAAAAATCTGCCCGAGGCGACGCTGCTGGAGTTCTCCAGCCCGAGCGACATCTCCCTGGCCGTGAAGGCGGGGAAGGTGGATGTCGCGCTGTCGGACTCCAGCCCGCTGCGCGAACTGATGCGCCAGGATCCCAGCTTCACGCTCGTCGGGGATCCGCTGTTCGGCTATCCGGTCGCGGCGGGGGTCCGCAAGGACAGCACGGAGCTGCGGACGCAGTTCAACGCGTTTCTGACGGGGCTTCGGACGCAGGGCCTCTATGAACAGATGGTCGAGCGCTGGGTCCGGAAGGGGGATTTCACCATGCCGGCCCTGCCGGAGTCGGGGACCAACCGGGTGTTCAAGGTGGGCATGACGGATGGTGGGATGCCGTTCGTCGGAGTCCAGGATGGGAAGCTGATCGGATTCGAAATCGAGCTGGTGCGTCGGTTCGCGGCCTCGGTCGGCCGGCGACCGGAGTTCTCGAACATGGATTTCGCGGCGCTCATCCCGGCGCTGGTGTCCGGGAAGGTGGATCTGATCGTGGCCTCGATCTTCGTCACGGACGAACGCCGGAAGCAGATCGACTTCACGGATCCGTACCACGAGGAGACCACCCAGGCGTATGCGTTGAAGGGGGCGACGGCGACGGGTTCCGGGGCGGGCACGGCTGCGGCGCGGCCGGAGCGGAAGCCGTTCCTGGGGCGGGTCCGGGACAGCTTCCAGAGCAACGTCCTGCATGAGCGGCGGTATCTGCTGCTGTGGGATGGGCTCAAGACGACGGTGTTGATCTCCCTCGGTGCGGCTCTGTTCGGCACGCTTCTTGGGGCCGTGGTCTGCTGGATGCGGATGGCCCGCAACGGGCTGCTGAGTGGAGTGGCCAAGGTCTACATCGCCCTGCTGCGTGGAACTCCGGTGTTGGTCATCCTGATGATGATCTTCTACGTGGTGTTCGCCTCGGTCGACATCCACCCGGTGCTGGTGGCGATGCTGGCCTTCGGACTCAACTTCGCGGCCTATGCGGCCGAGATCTTCCGATCGGGTCTCGAGGGGATCGATCGCGGCCAGTCCGAGGCGGGCATCGCGATGGGCTTCACCCGGTTCCAGACCTTCCGCTTCATCCTGCTACCCCAGACGCTCGAGCGCATCCTGCCGGTCTACAAGGGCGAGTGCATCTCCCTCGTGAAGATGACCTCCATCGTCGGCTACATCGCGGTCCAGGACCTCACCAAGGCGAGCGACATCATCCGGAGCCGGACCTTTGACGCGTTCTTCCCACTGGTGATGGTGGCGATCCTGTACTTCCTGATCGCGTGGGTGCTCCTGCAGCTGCTGGGGTGGGTCGAACGCCGGTCCGGACGCCGTGGCAGGGCCAGGAAGGAGGCCCGCGCATGATCCGTGTCGAACAGCTCCGCAAATCCTTCGGCACCCTCGAGGTCCTCAAGGGCATCACGGTCGAGATCCGGAAGGGTGAGGTGGTCTCGATCATCGGTCCCTCGGGCTGCGGCAAGAGCACCTTCCTGCGCTGTCTCAACCTGCTCGAGCAGCCGACCGCCGGATCGATCCAGGTCGACGGGGTCGACATCCTCGACCGCCATGCGGAGGTCGCCCGCCTGAGGCAGCGCATGAACATGGTGTTCCAGTCGTTCAACCTGTTCTCCCACCTGTCGGTCGTGGGCAACCTGACCCTCGGTCCGATCCGGCTGAAGGGGATGGAGCCCGGGGCCGCCCGGGAGAAGGCGATCGAACTGCTGCGTCTGGTGGGTCTCGCCGAGAAGGCCGACTGCTACCCGGACGAACTGTCGGGCGGCCAGAAGCAGCGGGTCGCGATCGCGCGGTGTCTGGCGATGGAGCCGGAGGTGATCCTGTTCGACGAACCCACCTCGGCGCTCGACCCGACGATGGTCCGGGAGGTCCTCTCGGTCATCCGCCGCCTCGCCAAGGAGGGGATGACGATGGTGATCGTCA
>CAZZKQ010000330.1:0-4415 GCA_964654875.1 uncultured Verrucomicrobiota bacterium
CTTCGTCGTCGCTGAGCCAGACCGACAGGCGATGCCGACCGTCCTCCGTGTCGTTTCCAATCCAGGCCCAGGTGCCGTCCTTCAGCACCACGATGTCGCATCCCGACCCCGGGTTGGGGATCCGGGAATCCGTCACCGGTCCCCAGTGGTCACCGCGGTCGGTCGACTCGGCGACCAGAACCCGTTTCGGGGGCGGCCCATTGTCCCGCATGAAGGTCACCAGGGTGCCATCCCGGCGAAGGGCGAGACACGGCTGGATGTTCCCGCCTCCGACCAGCGGCGTGCTGGTATGCCAATGGGCTCCGTCGTCATCCGTGATAGCCATCAGGGCCACCGAGAAGCCGTCGTGATACACCCCGAGGACCAGGCGGTTGCCGATCGAGATCGGATGGGCCCGCGGCATCCAGCCGAGGCGGCGGTAGAGGAGGTTGGTCGAGTTCTGCCGCAGGGCGTCGAGGTATTCCCGGACCTCCCGGCGGGTCTCATCGCTCCAGTCCTTGGTGTGTTCCGCAGCGAGCGACTCGAGGCGGGGCAGGGTGGTACGGATACCCTCCTCAAACTCCGGGCCCGGGGTGACGTGGAGCACCTGGGTGCGATCCCATCGCGGGGCTCCGGGTCCGACCCAGTTGGAGCTGACCTGGTACTTGAGCAGGGCGCCCTCCCACCGGTTGTCCAGGATGGTCGGATAAAACAGCCAGAGCCTCTGTGAGGAATCGACGTGCAGGGAGGGATTGCAGTCGGGGTAGCCCGGTGTGTCCGCCAATGTGAATCGCGGACTCCAGCGGTCGGACCCCTTGGGCAGCCGGGCGGCCTCGATCCGGACGTCATCGGCCTTCCGTTCGCCCGACCCATGGAACCAGCAGGCCAGGAGGTCACCGTTGGGGGCCTCCACCAGGCTCGACCCGTGGTTGTGCCAGGATTCCAGCGGGAAGAGGAGCTGATGCTGGGGAGGTGTCTGGGCCAACCCCGGGAGCAGGGTCAGCCAGAGCAGGAAGACAAAAGCCGCGTCGACACGGTGACGACGCGGCCTGGATCCGGGAACGGGGTTGGCCTGGGGAAGGGGCATGGGGATGGGGCGGGTCTACCGTGGATCCGGCGTCGGCCCCTCAGCCTGGGAGACGTTACCGGAGCAGCATCTTGTCGAGGTAGTTGACGGTCTGGCGCACCTGGGCGTCGACCTCCATGCGGTTCTTCACCGCGCGGCAGGCGTGCATGACGGTCCCGTGGTCGCGGCCGCCGAAGGCGTCGCCGATCTCGCTCAGGGAACTTTCTGTGTGCTGGCGGGAGAGGAACATGGCCACCTGGCGCGGGAACGCGATGCTCTCGGGCCGGCGCTTGCTCTTCATGTCCGCCAGGCGGATGTCGTAGTGCTCGGCCACCCGGCGCTGGATCTCCTCGATGGAGAGGTTCCGACGCCGCTCCTCCTCGAGGATCTCGCGGAGCAGGCTTTCGACATCCTCCGGCTGGACCGGTCGACCGGTCAGCTGGCTGAAGCTGGCGACGCGGAGGAAGGCGCCCTCGAGACGACGCACATTCGACCGGATGTGGTCGGCGAGGAACTGGAGGATCTTCGGCTCGAGCCGGATCTTCATGGCCGCCTCCTTCTTGCGGAGGATCGCCATCCGGGTCTCGACGTCCGGGGCCTGGAGATCGGCGGTCATGCCCCACTCGAACCGGGAGGTCAGACGCTGCTCGAGCCCGGGAATCTCGCTCGCGGGGCGATCACAGCTGAGCACGATCTGCTTCCGGGCCTCATGCAGCGTGTTGAAGGTGTGGAAGAACTCCTCCTGGATCCGTTCCTTGCCGGCCAGGAACTGGATGTCGTCCACCAGGAGGGCATCCACCTGGCGATACCGTCGGCGGAACTTGGCCAGCTGGTTGTTCTGGAGGGCGTCGATGAACTCGTTGGTGAAGCGTTCGCAGCTGGTGTAGACGATCTTGTAGCCGCGTTTCTTCTGGAGGATCTCGTTGCCGATGGCGTTCAGGAGGTGGGTCTTGCCGAGGCCGACGCCACCGAAGAGGAAGAGCGGATTGAAGGCCCGGCCCGGGTTCTGGGCCACCGCGAGCGAGGCGCTGTGGGCCATCTGGCTGTTGTTGCCCACCACGAAGCTCGAGAAGGTGCTGTTCTGGTTGAACAGGGCCTCGGCGTCGCGGCCCGTGGCCCCCGCGCCGCGCCCCCGGCGTTCCGTGGGCTCCGGGGTCTCCACCACGTCCGCCTCGGACTCCGGCTCCGCGGCCTGGACCGGTTCGGTGGAGGTGTCCTCGACGAGGAACTCGATCCGGATCGGCTTCACGGCCACCCGGCTCGCCGAGGATCGGAGGAGGTCGAGGTAGTTGTTCGTCAGCCAGATCGCGCTGAACTCGTCACGGACCCGCAGCTTGAGCAGGTCGCCCTCGAGGGCGAGGGGACGAAGCCCCTCGAACCACAGGGCATAGTGGTCGGGCCGGAGCATTCCCTTGAGCTGGGACTGGACGGCGGTCCACACCTGTTCGGCGGTTTCGGCAATGGGTTGGTGTTGAGGCACGTGCGGTGACGGTTGGGTCAGTTTATTCACCCGGGTCGCCCACCGGCAATGAGGGAGTTCGAATCCCCCCCGGGATCCCGCCGGCCCGGGGCTCGGCGGCACCTCGTTTCCCATGGGGAATCCCAGGGATTCTGGATGGATTTTTGATCTCTAACAGACTCATTGACAGGGGTTTATGAATTTCTTGGAGCCGGCATCCCGCGGGGGTGGTCCCTTGGGGTGGGTGGGTGGTCCCGGAAATTGCGGCCGGTCTTGTAGAGAATGCAGCCGGTCCGAACTAGATGAAAATCCCCCGAGTTGCTCCCACGTTGTTCACCCGTCTTGAATTGGCCTGTTCCGCGTTGAAAAACGGGGCTTTCGCGGGCGGGCCGCAGGGGTCTCGGAATACCGGTCGGTGTGAACAGATTTTACTTGGATCTGACCTGAAATTCACGCGTGCCATCCAGAGGCGGCTCCCCTGCCACTCGGGATGGGGTTTGGGACGTCTTGTGGTCCTCGTGCGCTGCAAAGAGCGGCCTGGGTTAGAGAGGGTGCGTCATCCAGGTAGAGCCAATGACTGCACCCTGTACACCGGCCAGCAGCATCAGTCCGTGACCAACCACCCCGCAGCAGGCTCTGGGATGAATCCAGACAAGGCCATCGGCTAGGCCGACCTTGCCCGGTATCGGCTTGAGTTACACTCGGCTGAGTGTCCTCCGGATCACTCCTAATTGACGGTAGCCCGCATTTCCCGATTTCAGTCTGGGAGCTGCATAGGACAGATAAGGCCTCCAACTGGAGTGAGGTGAGATCTAGATAACGGGTTCCACTCGAGGCAAGACAGCTACCCCTTTGACAGAAGGTGCGTCGGAGGCGCTGGGTGAGGAAGCGAGTAACAATGACCAAGACCTTCAGGCGCCGAGTCCACGATGAAAATAAAGGACAATGCCTCAGGTCTTGGGTCGGTTCTTGAACATATGAACGACATCTTGATAAATCGAAAGGCGCTTTTTTCTAACTGCGTCGAGTGTAAACTCCTTGTGGATATTTCTGATTCCACTCTCAACCAGCCTTTGTCTGAGGTGAGGGTTTTTGGCAATATCCAGACAACTCTTGGCAAACGATTCAGGATCATCTCCGATCATGAAATCGGTACCCGACTCACCTGGAAGCCCTTCCACCCCGACGGTGGTTGTCACCACCGGACAGCCAGCAGCCCACGAGGCAAGGATCTTTGTCCTGATCCCACTCCCAACCTGAAGCGGAACAATCATAATTTTCCCACTCAGTCGTGGGGCCAGTGCCTCCACAAAGCCCTCAAAAATTACTTGGTCATGGTTCGGAATTGATTTCCTCGCCACTTCAGACCAATGACCTATGACACTGACTTTGGAATCCGGTGCTTCAGATTTGATAAGGGGCCACACCTCCCTCATAAACCATCTAAAGCCAATGACATTTGGTGCAAATTCGCTCGCAACAAGAACAAAATGGCGATCTGTTGACGGGTGACAGTCTTCGAGCGCAATAGGATCCTCGGGACATGGAAAGGGGGAGATTGATATATCGAGCGATGGGACAAATTTCTTTAACGCGAGGGCGTCAATCGTGCTGAATGTGATAGCATGGTTGAAAGTCTCTAAAAATACCCGCTCTTCGATCTTCAATCGATTGACAAGATAATTCAAAAAAGGCGTCGGAGATTTCGATAAGGATCGAATTCGGTTTGCGTAAACAAAGTGAAGCTGTTGATGGACGAAAAGCTTTGGAATCGCCGTCGGAATCATCGGACCTAGTGTAGACATTTCAAGCAGTTCAGCTTGAAACAAATCACAACCTCGGTCGATCTCACGTCCAACACGGTCGACAAAATTTCGACTCAAGCAAGCAAATGGATAGTAGGGAGTTTCC
>CAZZKQ010000331.1:0-4410 GCA_964654875.1 uncultured Verrucomicrobiota bacterium
AAACCGCTGGTCGAGATGGGCGGGGTCGGAGGGCACGGGTCAGGACTCCGATGCTTCGGGGGTGGCTTGCTGGATCCGCGCTGCGAGAGGGGTGATCGCCTTCGCGAGACGGTCGATGTCCTCGAGGGTGTGTCCGGCGGTCACCGTGATCCGCAGGCGGGCCTGGTCCCGCGGGACGGTGGGATACCGGATCGCCGGCACCCAAAGCCCCTGCTCGCGGAGCCTGCGGGCGGCCGACACGGCCTCGGCGGCGGCCCCGAGGATTACCGGGAGGATGGCGCTGTTGGGCGTCGTCCCCGGGTGCAGCGTGGTGGAGATCCGTTGGGCATGGTCCCAAACCGTCCTGCGGAGGGTCTGTCCCTCGGCGGAACGGATGACGGCCAGAGCCTCAAGTGCGGCCGCGGAGGCGGCGGGTGTGGGGGCGGTCGAGAACATGAAGCTGCGGGCACGGTGGATGAGATAGTCCACGAGGATCGCCGATCCCGCGACGAACCCTCCGCCGGAGGCGAGGGATTTGCCGAGGGTTCCCATCTGGACCTCCACCCGGTTCTCAAGGCCGAGCTGACGGACGCGTCCGGCGCCCTTCTCGCCGAAAAGCCCCAGCGCATGGGCCTCGTCCACCAGCAGCCAGGCCCCGTGGCGTTCCTTCAGGTCGACCACGGCCTCGAGCGGGGCGATGTCCCCGCCCATGGAGAACACGCTCTCGGTCACGACGAGAATGCGCCCGCCGTTGGATGACGCGAGGTTCCACCGGGCCCAGCGGAGGTGGTCCTCCAGCTGGTCGAGATCGTTGTGCCGACACACCCGGAGCCGGGCCCCGCTGAGGTGCGCCCCGTCGACACAACAGGCGTGCACGGACTTGTCGAGGATCACGACGTCCTTGGGACCGACGAGGGCCGGGATGACCCCCAACGCCGCCGCGTAGCCGCTCCCGAAGACGAGGGCCCGAGGGGTGCCCATCCAGTCGGCGAGTCCCTCCTCGAGACGGTGGTGGATCATCAGGGAGCCCGAAACGAGACGTGAGGCGCCGCTGCCCGAACCCAGTTCCCGGACCGCCCGGGCCGCGGCGTCGCAGACCCCCAGATGACGGGTCAGACCGAGGTAGTCGTTCGAGGCGAAGTTGAGACAGGTGCCGTCGGCATGCCGCAGGTGCCGGGACCCGACCGGTTCGACCGATTGGAGGGAGCGGGTGAGATCCGCGGCCGCCCAGGCCTCGAGTTCCGTCGCCAGGATGCGGTCGAGTTCCAACATGAACGAGCGCGTTGGTATCAGCCGGTGGAACCCGGTTGGAAGGGTGGAGTTCGATGGGAGGGCTTCAGACCTGCGCGGGTCGTGGTGTCCGGGAGGAACTTGTTTACGGGATCACAGGGCATTTCCTACCGTCTCCCGAATGAAGGGAATCATTCTCGCGGGTGGTGCGGGCTCGCGTCTGTATCCGCTCACCCTGGTGGCGTCGAAGCAGCTCCAGCCGGTCTACGACAAGCCGATGGTCTACTATCCGTTTACGACCCTGATCGAAGGGGGCGTCCGGGAGTTCTGCCTCATCTCGACCCCCCAGGATATTCCACGGTTCCGACAGCTGCTGGGGGATGGATCCCGGTTCGGCGTCCGCATCGAGTACCGGGAACAGGCCCGTCCCGAGGGCATCGCCCAGGCATTCCGCATCGCGGCCGACTTCGTTGGCAACGACGCCGTCACGCTGATCCTGGGCGACAACATCTTCTGGGGTGGCGACGTCTTCCAGCAGGCGTTCAGCCGCTTCGACGGGGGCGCGGTGGTGTTCGGCTACCACGTCCACGACCCGGAACGCTACGGCGTGGTGGAGTTCGACGCCGAGGGAAGGGCCCTGTCGATCGAGGAAAAGCCCAAGGCTCCCAAGAGCAACTACGCCGTCCCCGGACTGTATCTCTACGACAACTCGGTCATCCAGATCGCCCGGGACCTCAAGCCGAGCGCCCGAGGCGAGCTGGAGATCACCGACGTCAATGTCGAGTACCTGCGTCGCGGCACCCTGCGGGTCTTCAAGCTGGCCCGTGGGTTCGCCTGGCTCGATGCCGGGACCAGCAGCAGTCTCCACGAAGCCAGCGCCTACGTGCAGACCATCGAGAGCCGACAGGGCATCAAGGTGGGCTGTCCGGAGGAGGCGGCCTTCCGTCGCGGACTGCTGTCCCTCGACCGGCTGATCGAGGTGGCGGGGACCCTTCCCAGGTGCGACTACCGCAGCTACCTCGAGGGAGTCATCTCCGAGGCGCGGCGTGGCTGAGGCGTGGCATGTCCCCTGCTTTCCAATCGGATTCGAGAACCGGGACCGACAAGTCCCACCCAATTCCTTTCAACCGTTCATGATACTGCTTCTTGGAGCGACCGGATATGTCGGACAGGCCTTTGCCGCCGAGCTGAGGCGTCGCAACCGACCCTTCACGGAATTGACCCGGAGCTCGGTGGACTACACCCGGTTCTCCGTCCTGCGGGAGACCCTCCGATCTCTGCGACCGGAGTGTGTGGTCAACTGCGCCGGATACACCGGAAAGCCGAATGTGGACGCCTGTGAGGTCGCCAAGGCCGACACGCTCCAGGGCAACACGCTGTTCCCGCTGACCCTGGCCCAGGCCTGCGAGGTCGAGAAGGTCCCGCTGGGCCATGTCTCCTCCGGCTGCATCTACGCCGGGGCCAAGCTGGCCGACCAGCATGGGGTGTTCCGTCCCGAGAAGGACCTGATGAGCCCCGGGGTCCATCACCTGGTCCAGCAGCATCCGGAGCGGCTCCGTGGATTCTCCGAGGAGGATGCCCCCAATTTCTCGTTCCGTGACGGCCCCTGCAGCTTCTACAGCGGCACCAAGGCCCTCGGCGAGGAGGCCATGTTGGGTGTGGGTGACTCCTACCTCTGGCGGCTCCGGATCCCGTTCGACCGCTACGACAGCCCCCGGAACTACCTCAGCAAGGTCCAGCGCTACTCCCGGGTCTACAACAATATCAACTCGATCTCCCACCGCGAGGACTTCGCCAAGGCCTGCCTCGACCTCTGGGACCGTCGCGCACCGTTCGGCATCTACAACGTCACCAACACCGGTTGGGTGACCACCCGGCAGGTGGTCGAGAAGGTCCAGGCCGTGCTCCGGCTCGACCGGAAGTTCGAGTACTTCGAGAACGACGCCGAGTTCTACACCTCTGCGGCCCAGACCCCGCGGTCGAACTGCATTCTCGACACCTCCAAGCTGCTCGCGACCGGTGTCCGCATGCGGTCCGTCGAGGAGGCCCTGGACGAATCCCTGCGGAACTGGGTCCCCGAGTCGAAGTAACCTACTGACCCCTTTCGCATGAACCTCCTCGTCACGGGCGGCGCCGGATTCATCGGCTCCAATCTCATCCAGCACATCATCGACCGACCGGAGATCCAGCGGTTGGTCAACCTCGACGCCCTGACCTATGCGGGTCACCTGGCCAATCTCCGTCCCGTCGAGCGCCACCCGAAGTACGCCTTCGAGAAGGTGGATCTTCGGGACAAGGCCGAGGTTCTGCGTGTCGTCCGAGATCACAAGATCACCCATGTGATGCACCTGGCGGCCGAGTCGCATGTCGACCGCTCGATCTCGGGGCCCGGCGACTTCATCTCCACCAACATCGTCGGGACGTTCAACCTCCTCGACGCCTGCCGGGACCAGTGGAGCGGCAACTGGTCGGGACACCGGTTCCATCATGTGAGCACCGACGAGGTCTACGGCTCACTCGGTGCCGAGGGATTCTTTCTCGAGACCACGCCCTACGCGCCGAACTCGCCCTACTCGGCGAGCAAGGCCTCGAGCGACATGCTGGTCCGGGCCTATCACCACACCTACGGGATGCCGACGGTGGTGACGAACTGCTCGAACAACTACGGGCCGTTCCAGTTCCCGGAGAAGCTGATCCCGGTCGTGCTCCAGAGCCTCCTGTCCCGAAAGGCGGTACCGGTCTATGGCGACGGCATGAACGTCCGGGACTGGCTGTTCGTGCGCGATCACTGCGAGGCGCTCTGGCAGGTCCTCAACCGCGGTCGTGAGGGCGAGACCTACAATATCGGTGGCCACAACGAGTGGGCCAACATCCACATCGTCCAGCTGATGTGCGACCTCGTCGACGAGCTGAAGCCGGAGCTCGGCGGCAGCTCCCGCAGCCTGATCACCTTCGTCAAGGATCGCCCAGGTCACGACCGCCGCTACGCGATCGATGCCGGGAAGATCCAGCGCGAACTGGGCTGGGTCCCAGCCTACACCTTCGAGCGGGGCATCCGCGAGACGGTCCAGTGGTACCTGGCCCACCAGGACTGGGTCGCCGAGGTCCGCCAGGCCAAGGCCTGAGAACCGGACAGAGACGGGACCGGGGACCGGGGACCCACGCAGAGCGGGGACTCACGTAGAGTGGGTGATGCAGTGC
>CAZZKQ010000332.1:0-4390 GCA_964654875.1 uncultured Verrucomicrobiota bacterium
CACGGCCCGGGCATGGCCCGCGATCTGGCAGATGTGGTCGATGTGGTCGCAGATCCGCTCGATCCGGAGCTGGAAGTCCTGCGGCTTTGACCGGTGATGCGCCCAGCCGTCGACCATCATGATCGCATCGAACGCCATTCCGATCACCGCCCCGCGGTGCACCAGCTCCCGGATCTGATCGTCCGAGAACTGACGGTTCCAGCGGACCAACGGGCGGCAGTTGGAATGGCTCGCCCAGACCGGCCCCTCGAAGTGCTTCATCGCATCCCAGAAGCTCTCGTCGCACAGATGGGTGGCGTCGAGGATGATCCCCAGCTCCTGCATCTGACGCAGCAGATCCCGTCCCCGCGGAGTCAATGGCCCCTCGGCATCCGTGCCCATGCCATGGACCCCCGGGCCGTAGTGGACCGGGCCCACCGCCCGGAGTCCGTCCTGGAAGGCCCGTTCCAGATGCCGCGGTGAGACGATGGAATCGGCGCCTTCCAGGCTCAGGATGTATCCGATGGGATGGTCGTCCTTCCCGTCCGACCACAGGTCCAGATGCGCGTCCAGCTGCGATCGGTTCCGGATCTGGACCATCTCACCCACCGCCTCCATCTCCCGGTACCACGCCAGCTGTCCCTGGGTATGGGCCCAGGCCTGTTCCGGACTGAACCAGCCTGGCAGTCGGTGGAAGTAGCCCACCGACCGCGCGATCTGGGTCGCCACGCAGAGACCCACCCGACCCCGTCGCATCTCCGGGAAGCAGACGGTCGACCGGGACCGGAACACCTGGTCGGTCATGCCCAGTTCCCGACGACGCAGCCGCTCCTGGGTCCAGCGGAGGTCACGGTTGAAGTCCTGCGCATTCATCGACAGGTCGAGATGCGCGTCGAAGATCAGGGGGCGGCTCATGGGGAGATTCCGGGTTGGGGTTCAGAGGGTGATCCGACGGGACCGGGCGAGGACAGGCCACGTCTCCACGGCACGGTGGCCCCGGACCACCGTCACCTCGCTGTGCAGGGCAACGGTCGGACACACATGTCGGGGAATGCCGTAGACGACAGTGCCGACGGGAAAGGCGGCGGCGCGCGGCGACTCGAGCACCAGGTGTTCCTCGCTGTGCATCACCGGGATGGCGTCCTCGAGTCCGAAGAGCCTGACCCTCGGATGGGGCATCTCGCTGGCGACCGCCTTGTGCCCCAGGTCGAGCGTGATCCGGTTCGCGGTCGGACGGCTGATGACCCGGGTCAGGAGCATCGCAGCGGCGAGATAGTCCATGTCGGGACACGTTTCCGCCTGACCGAAGTCCCACAACACGGTGGTTCCGGCCCCGAGTTCAACCCCCGGTCGATCCGCCATGAGCGGTGTCGTGGGCGTGCCACTGGCCACAATCCGGGGGACGGGGAATCCCGCGGCCTTCAGCCGTGATTCCAGCCACCAGATCCGATCGAAGGCTCCGGCCATCGCCTCGCGTCGCTCGGCTCGGTCGGCCTGGTGCAGGTGCCCGTCATAGGCATGGAGTCCACCCGGTCGAAGACCCGGGATCCTGGTGAGGGACGCATACAGGTCGAACGCCTCCTCCCCGGGAAGGATGCCGGTCCGGTCCATGCCCACGTTGAGATCGAGCAGGACCTCGATCTCAACCCCAGCCTCCACGGCCGCCCGGGACAGGGCTTCTGCCCCCGACGGACGATCCACAACGCCCTGGAAACGGGTACCGGGATACTTCCGGGCGAGCGCCGCCAGCCGCCTCGGGTTGGGTCCGACCATCGGGTACGCGAGCAGCACCTCCCCGGCGCCCCCCATCCCACACATCTCGGCCTCGGCAATCGTCGCCGCCTTGAACCGGGTGATCCCATGGGCGATCTGCAGCGCCAACACCTCGGGCAGCTTGTGGGTCTTCACATGCGGACGCAGCCGGTGGGCCCCACCGGCGGTCGCGATCATCCGCCTCAGGTTTTCTTCCACACGTTCCGGAAAGATCAGGAGCGTCGGCGACGCCACCTCGTCCGCATTGGCGATCCGATACCAAGGGTCCATGCGATGATTACGGTCGAACCCACCCCACCGAGGCAAAGCAAACCTTCCGGAACAACCCGGCCTCGGTACGGAACCTCGGTCCTGAACCCCACCAGCCTCCGGTGATTGACGCGGGAGGAAGACGAATGAACGTTCGTTCGCATCTATGCGGCCTCCGGGAATCCCAAACCATGACCACGCCGAGAAGCAGGAACGGATCCTGGGGGCGGCGGCCGGATGCTTCGCGAGGGAGGGCTTCCACGGAAGCTCGATGAAGGAGATCTGCGCGGCGGCCGGGATGAGCCCGGGATCGGTCTACCGCTACTTCGAGTCGAAGGAGGCGATCATCACCGCCATGGTGGAGGCGGACCGCATCCGCTGGGAGCAGCGGCTGGCCGAGATTCCGGTTGGCGAGGGACTCGTCCCGGCACTGCGTCACCTGGCGGAACTTGGTCTCCGGGAGCTCCAACAGGACGGGTTCCTGAACCTGTGGATCGAAACCCTCGCCGAAGCGGCACGCAGCCCTGCGGTCGCCCGCTCGTTGCGGGACTCCTACCGGGCCTTCGAGTGCCGCCTCGCTGACCTGGTGACCGAGTCCCAACGCCTCGGAAAGACCCCTGCCAGCCTGCGACCGACCGAGACGGCCCGGATCATCCTCTCGGCGTTCGACGGACTGCTGCTCCGGCTGTGCTTCGATCGGAAGATCGACATCGACACGACCGTGACAGCCTTCCTTGCCTTCCTCGACCAGTCCATCTGCCGTGTCGCGGACACCGGAGCCCGGCGAAGGAGGACCCGTCGATGAACTGGCTCGGCCTCCTCATGCTCCGGCACGACCGGGCGAAGTTCGGCGCCATGATCGTCGCCGTCGCCCTCGCGGTGTTCCTGATGCAGAACCAGGCGGCCATCCTGTCCTCCATCCTGGTCATGACCGCCTCGCAGATCCGGGATGTCGAGGACGCCAACCTCTGGGTCACGGAACCCGACGTGGAATGCTTCGACCAGGCGAAGCCGGTCCGGGACATCGCCCTCCACTCCGTCCGGGGGACCCCGGGGGTCGCGTGGGCCATGCCCCTGCTGAAGATCGACACCCTTGCCCGCACCCGGGGTGGAAAGCTCAGCACGGTGTGTCTCCTCGGTG
Source organism: uncultured Verrucomicrobiota bacterium (assembly GCA_964654875.1). Classification (GTDB taxonomy): domain Bacteria; phylum Verrucomicrobiota; class Verrucomicrobiia; order Limisphaerales; family UBA9464; genus UBA9464. Next base: position 3,143 of record CAZZKQ010000332.1, read on the forward strand.
TCGAGGATTCGAGCCTGGTCGGACTGCCCCGACGCATGCGCCTCGGAAACGCCGAGTCGGTCCGCGAGCGGGACACGGTACTGATCGATCCCGGCGGGTTCTCGCTGCTCTTCCCCGGGGAACCGCCGAGCCTTGGGAAGACGATCCGGATCCACAACCGGACGCTCCGGGTCGTCGGGATCAGCGACGCCTCCCCGCCCTTCACCGGCCTGCCGCTGCTCCACACCAGCCGCACGACCGCCGCCCAGCTGAATGTCGGCGAGGAACGCAGCACCACCTTCATCCTCGCCCGATCAAAGCCTGGTGAGGATCCGGAGGAGGTGTGCCGCCGGATCGCGGAACGCACCCGGCTCCGCGCCCGGACGACCGACGGATTCGCCCGGGATGCCATGTGGTTCTACGGCAGCCAGGGGGTGCCGATGCTGTTCATGGTGACGATCGCGATCGGACTCGTCGTCGGGGCCGCGATCACGGGGCAGACCTTTCTGATGTTCGTGAAGGAAAACGCCCGCCCCCTGGCGATGCTCAAGGTGGTGGGGACAACCCACACCCAGCTGGGCTGGATGATGGCCGCCCAGGCAGGGCTGATCCTCTTCCTCGGATCGTGCATCGGTTCCGGCCTCGCCGCAGCGGTCTGTGAGCTCGTGCGTCAGCAGCCTTTCCTGCGGGGGCTCTACCTTCCCGTCTGGGTGGCGGTCTGGACCTGCCTCTCCCTCGCACTCGTCACCGGAGGCGCCGTGTTCTTGAGCTTCCGCCAGGTGCAACGGCTCGAACCCGCCAGCGTGTTCCGATGAACCCCGTCCCTGAGACCCCAGGATCCAGGTCCCCTGCGGTCCGCTGCACCGGGGTGTACAAGCACTTCGGCGAGGGCGAGGCCCGCACGGAGGTGCTCCGCGGTGTGGAGTTCACCGGTGACCTCGGGAAGCTGTCGTTCATCGTCGGACCCAGCGGCTGCGGGAAGACCACGCTCATCTCGCTGATCGCCGGTCTCCTCTCGCCCTCAGCCGGAAGGGTCGAGGTCTTCGGCCGGTCCACCGCCGACCTCTCGTCGGACGAACAGACGCTGTTCCGACGCCACAACCTTGGGTTCGTCTTCCAGCAGTACAATCTGCTGGCAGCCCTGACCGCGGCACAGAACGCGGCCGTGCCGCTCCTGACCGCCGGGGTCCCCCGACGCGAGGCCCTCCATCGAGCCGGAGAGCTGTTGGATCGGCTGGGGTTGGGAAGCCCTCTGGAAGCCCATCCCCG
>CAZZKQ010000333.1:0-4384 GCA_964654875.1 uncultured Verrucomicrobiota bacterium
GGTTGACGCTTCCCGAGGGCAGTCGGGTGCTGCCCTTCCTGGTGATCCTCCTGTTCACCTCGTTGCCCTCCGGCTGGTATCCGGGGGCCGAGTTCTGGAACTACGCGATCAAGATCGGCGTCACCGCCGGACTGCTGGTCTGGCTGAGGCCCTGGCTTCCCGAGATGAAGTGGGCCGTGAGTCCCGAGGCGCTTGGAGTCGGACTCGCCATCGCCGGGCTCTGGATCGCCTGCGAGGTCTGGATCCCGACGAGTTCCCAGCTGACAGGCTGGTTCGAGAGCGGTCTCTCGAAGATGCCCAAGGCGAAGCTGACCGATCCTTGGGACCCGGTGGCCTTCTTCAAGGAGGCGCCGGCTCTCGGATGGGGACTGGTCGGCATCCGGGTCTTCGGAAGATCCGTGATCATCCCGATGGTCGAGGAGGTGTTCTATCGGTCGTTCGTCTATCGGATGCTGATCGACTCGAAGTTCACCCAGGTCGAGCTCTCCACCTACCGTCCTCTCGCCTTCTATGGCACGAGTGTCCTGTTCGGCATCGCCCACGGCGATCTCTGGATCCCGGGCATCCTCTGCGGCATGGCCTACCAGTGGCTGGTCCTGCGCAGAAACCGGCTGGGTGACGCCATCACGGCCCACGCGGTCACGAACCTCGTGATCAGCGTCTGGACCATCCAACGGGGCGAGTGGCGTTTCACCTGAGCCGGATGGCTTCCCTGGTGTCGCGATGGGGACGCCACCCTTGACGCGGGGCGTTTTTGTCGCATAGGGATCGCTCCTCTATGAGCGATTCCGCTGACGCACCAACCGAGAAGCACCATTTCCAGGCCGAGATCCAGCAGCTCCTGAATCTTGTCATCCACTCGCTGTACACCGACCGCGAGATCTTCATCCGGGAGCTGATCTCCAACGCGGCCGATGCCTGCGAGAAGCTGCGGTTCATCCAGGCCTCCGGTGGAACGGTGTTCCAGACCGACATCGCCCCGGGCATCAGCCTGGTGACCGATGAGAAGGCCGGCACAGTGACCCTCACCGACACCGGCGTCGGGATGACCCGGGAGGAGCTCGTCCAGAACCTCGGCACCATCGCCCACTCGGGCACCAAGGCCTTCCTGAAGCAGCTCGCCGAGGAGCAGAAGCCCGATGCCAAACTGATCGGCCAGTTCGGGGTGGGCTTCTACTCGGCCTTCATGGCCGCCAAACGAGTGATCGTCACCACGCGATCCAAGGAAGTCGAAGGCTCCGGATGGCAGTGGATCAGCGAGGGCGTGGGGGGGTACGAGATCCAACCCGCCGGAGACCTGCCGCGCGGCACGAAGATCGTCCTCGAGCTCAAGGACGACGCCAAGGAGTTCGCGGAAGACTATACCGTGGAACGCCTCGTGAAGCGGTATTCCAGCTTCGTGCCGTTCCCGATCGAGCTGAACGGAAAGCGCCTCAACACCGTCCAGGCGCTCTGGGCCCGCAGCAAATCCGACATCAAGGAGGAGGAGTACCAGGAATTCTACAAATTCATCGGACACGACCCCGATGCCCCGTTGATGCGGCTCCACTTCACGGCGGACGCGCCGCTGGCGATCCAGAGCCTGCTCTTCGTCCCGACCAAAAACCTCGAGGCCATGGGGATGGGGCGGATGGATTCGGAGGTGAACCTCTATTGCCGCAAGGTGCTGATCCAGCCCAAGGCGAAGGGTCTGTTCCCGGATTGGCTCCGGTTCCTCAAGGGGGTCGTGGACAGCGAAGACCTCCCGCTCAACATCTCGCGCGAGACCATGCAGGACACCTCGCTCCTGCAGAAACTGAACAAGGTCCTGACGGGTCGCTTCCTCAAGTTCCTCGGCGAGCAGGCCGAGCAGCAGTCCGAGACGTATGAGAAGTTCCACGCCGAGTACCAGCGCTTCCTCAAGGAGGGCATCGTCACCGACTACCAGCACAAGGAGGCCCTCTCGAAGCTCATCCGGTTCGAGACCTCGGGACTGGACGCCGGGAAGAAGACCTCGCTCGCGGACTATGTGAAGCGGATGCCCTCGGATCAGAAGGAGATCTATTTCCTGCTCGCCCCCAACCGGACCTCCGCCGAGAGCAGCCCGTACTTCGAGGTCTTCCGGGAACGGCGCTTCGAGGTTTTGATCCTCGAGGATCCCTGGGACGAGTTCGTGATGGATCACCTCCACGAGTTCGAGGGCAAGCCTCTCAAGTCCGCCGAGAAGGCCGATCTCAACCTGTCGGAGACCCCGAAGAAGGAGGGGGCGCTCGACGAGGGGTCTGCGAAGTCGCTGGCCCAGTGGATGAAGGAGTCCCTCGGCGACCGAGTGGGTGAGGTCCGGATCTCGAGCCGACTGGTCGACAGTCCGGCGGTGGTGGTCGATGCCGACAAGCAGACGTCGGCCAGCATGCGCCGCATCCTCAAGGCGGTCCGCCGCGACGACTCGACCCCGTCGCCGGATCGGTACGATCTCGAGATCAATCCCTCCCATCCCATCCTCGTGCGCCTGGAGGCGATCCGGCAGAAGGACGAGCCCTTGGCCAAGGATGTCACCGATCAGGTGTTCGACAACGCCCGTGTGGCCGCCGGGATTCTGGAGGATCCTCGCGCCATGCTGGGGCGCCTGAACCAGCTGCTCGAGAAGGTCCTCCGCTGACCGGCTCGCCATCGTTCCTTCGGTCGTTCGGCAACGCCCAGGAATTCCCGGGCAAACGGGTGTCGCAGTGGACCTGCGGCACCCGTTTGCCGTTGCGTCCACCGCCGTACGTCGACCCTGCCCCACTCTGGCCTCTCGACTTCCCGGAGGATCCGGTATTCTTCCGACATGCCCGCTGTGCCCGTCTGGTTCCGTCCCGTCGCGAACGCCCTGACTGTCCTCGGCAGCGCCGGCGTGTTGGGTGCTGCGGATGAGCTGTCCCTCGGGGTCAGGACCACTGAACCGCTGAGTCCCGTCGAGCAGCAGGCCCGCTTCCAGGTGCCTCCCGGATTCGAGATTCAGCTCGTCACCCACGAGCCCGACATCCACAAGCCCATGAACCTGGCGTTCGACGCGATCGGACGACTCTGGGTCACCACCTCCATCGAGTATCCATGGGCCGCGCCGACGAATCGCGTGGGCCGGGATCGTCTGATGATCTTCGAGGACTTTGGTCCCGATGGCCGTGCGCGGAAGGTCACCCCGTTTGCCGATGGCCTGAACATCCCGATCGGGGTCTATCCGTTCAGGACGGAGGACCGGGGATGGAAGGCGATCGTATGGAGCATCCCGAACCTCTGGCTGTTGGAGGACACCGATGGGGACGGGACCTGTGATCGTCGGACGGTCCTCTACGGTCCGTTCGATGCCTCCCGGGACACCCATGGCAACCAGGCGTCCTTCCGACGGGGTTTCGATGGCTGGCTGTATGCCACCCACGGGTTCAACAACGATTCCCATGTGACGGCCCAGGACGGAAGCCATGTCGATCTCAACTCCGGCAACACCTACCGGATCCGCCTGGATGGATCGCGGATCGAGCACCACACCCACGGCCAGGTGAACCCGTTTGGGCTGACCTGGGATCCGAGAGGCAACCTCTACTCGAGCGACTGCCACACGGCGCCGCTGTACCAGCTCCTGGCCGGAGGCTGGTATCCCAGTTTTGGCAAACCCGACGACGGCCTCGGGTTCGCGCCTGTGATGCTGGAGCACGCCCACGGCAGCACGGCCATCGATGGCGCCAGCTACTACACCGACGACCTCTGGCCCGAGTCCTTTCGGGATACGCTGTTCATCGGGAATGTCATGACAAGCCGGCTGAACCGCGATGCCGTGACCTTCCTGGGGTCGACCCCGAAGGCGACCGAACAGCCGGACTTCCTGACGTCCACCGACCCCTGGTTCCGTCCTGTCGACACCCTGCTGGGACCGGATGGCGCCCTGTACATCGCCGACTTCTACAACCGCATCATCGGACACTACGAGGTCCCGCTGACGCATCCCGGTCGGGATCGCGAACGGGGCCGGATCTGGCGCGTCGTCCATCGGGGCGACGACGGCAAGCTCCGGCTCCGCAATCCCGCGCTGGCCCAGGATCTGACGGGGCTGGTCGGCGAGTTGGCTTCGCCCAGCCTCGGACGTCGGCTTCTGTCCTCGGCGGATCTCCAGGACCGGTTTGGCGCGCGGGCCATCCCGGTCCTGGAGGAAACCCTCAAGGCTCCCGCGAATCCGTTCCAACGCGTCCATGCCCTGTGGTTGCTCCAGCGACTGGGAGCTGACGGGAGGTCTCTCGAGGCTGCCCTGACCGATGCGGATCCCTTCGTCCGGGTCCACGGCTTCAGGATGGTCGCCGATCGGGGCGGGTCGATTCCTGACGGGACGCTCCTGGCGAGGAAGGCGGTGACCACGGATCCCGACGGGCTC
>CAZZKQ010000334.1:0-4333 GCA_964654875.1 uncultured Verrucomicrobiota bacterium
GGTTGCGGCCCGCCCCGGCTCTCGCGTCGTTCTGCCGTCTCACGGGGTCACACCCTTCAGGGGAGCTGGCTCAGAAAAGTCCTCGCCGGCACCACGACGGGGCGTCGTGTCGAGAGGCACTCCACCGCCTCGAATGGCAACGTGTGGACCACCTGCAGCGCATGGGGAGCGCCCAGTTGGTCCTGGAAGCAGGAAAGCGCGGGCGAGAGCCGGGTTTCGCCCAGCTTCACCTCCACCAACAACCACGGCTTCCGCTCTCGAGTCACCAGGAAATCCACCTCGCGCTTGAGCTTGTCCCGCAGGTAGTGGAGCCCGAATTCCCCCAGGCCGAGGTCCGTCCAGCATTCGGTGGCCTTCAACAGGTGGCAGCCCACCATCGTCTCGGCCCTGGCCCCCTCGTCGGTGATGCCGCTCCAGTCCCGAAGGAACCATTTGGGTTCCTTCCGGAGGCTCTTGGAGACGTTCCGGGACCAGGGGCGGACAAGGAATCCGAAGTGCAGTCGGGTGAAGAGATCGACCCAGCGTTTGACGCTGTCGACCGACACCTGGAGTTCCTGGGCGAGGTTGGAGTAGACCAACTGCTGGCCGCTTCGCTCAGCCAGTAGCTGCATCAGGGTCTCTGTTGTCCGGATGTCCTGGATCCGTGTCAGGTCCCGCAGGTCCTCGCGGGCCAGCTGTTCCTGACGAAGGGTCCGCCACCGGCGCGTGAATCGGGAGTCCCTCTTCACGAAGGGTTCCGGGAACCCGCCATGCTCCCAGAGGGCCAACCACTCCGCCTCCGGCAGTTCGGCCGAAGGGGCCATGGGTGCGGAGGGGATTGAGGTGCGCAGGCGTTCCCCGACCGTCAGCGGGTGCATCCGGTAGGGGAGATACCGCCCCATCAGGCTGTCGCCTCCCCGTCGGAAGACCTCGATCCGGGCGCTGCCCGTCGCGATCACCCCGGCCCGATCTCCGTAGGTGTCGAACACCCCCTTCAGGAACCCCTTCCAGCGGGGGAATTTGTGGATTTCGTCGAGAGCCACGACGGTCTTGCGCGCGCGCAACCGATCGAGCCCGAGGAGATCCGCCAGCGCCCCGGTGCCCCGGAGCAGGGTGCGACGATCCTCCGAGTTGTCCCAGTTGAGGTACGCTTCGGCCAGTGATCGGCACACCGTGGTCTTGCCGACCTGGCGGGGCCCCGTGACGAAGGCCATCTGCCGATGTCGATCGAGGTGATCCTGCAGGATCGACGTGTACAGCCGCCCCAGTGACTCCATTGGGCTATATTCGTGGCCGTCGTAAAATGGTCCAGACGGATTTACGAAGACCACGAAAACGGTCCGGACGAGGTCTGGCAGAGTTGATGGCTCCCGCACCCCGTGAAGCAGAGCCGTGCATCACCCACCCTCGGATGCCGGAGGCATCCCTGACGGAAGCCAGGGTTTGTGGACAGAGCGACACCACCGATCCCCTGGCCGCAGGCTTTACCGCGGAACCAGATAGCTCCGGGTCCAATCCGGACGTGCTGGACGGGGACCACTCGACAGACGGGCCGACCAGGCCTGATCGGTCAGCCGGCTGAGACTCGGGCCCTTTTCGATGAACTCGTAGTGGCTCATCGTAGGACCGGCATAGACCGTCCGGTGGGGACCGTTGTCGACGGCAATCATGAGGAGGTCGACACCCCCCACTCCCTCGTGCAGGACTCCCCCCTCCGGATCCGCCAGATCCGGAGGAGCGGTATGGACGCCCACCACCAGATGGTCGACCCGGTCGGAGCCATTCACATCCACCCCACTGGCTCCATTCCCCTGCGGAATGCCCTGGCGGAACCCCTTGTAGAACAAGCCAGGATACCAACCGCTGAAGGTCTTCCCGTAATAGGGAAGCGTTGCGTTGTTCATCACGCTGCGGATGAAGAGCGTCTCATCAGCTGTGAAGGGGATCTGATCCGCCTCCTTCTGGCTCAGGGTTCCCAACCCTCGCATGACATTGGCAAAATTCTGGAAGTGCCGGATCCGGTTTACATGCCAATCGCCAAGGTTCAGTCCGATCACCGTGAACGGATCCCTCGGATCCGGGAACCGGAGCGCTCCTGAGATCGGGCACTGTGTCAGAACCTCCGCTGTGAAACGGGCCAAGGCCTCCATCTTCGACCAGAACTCGGGGCGCAATTCGACGAATCCCGCCGGGTAGTCACAGGCGATCATCCCGGTGTAGGGCTCCGCCGCATACAGGAGGGTGTCATGGCGCAGCTGGGTCCATGAGGCGCTCTGGGTGTTGGCATCCTTCATGGCCCAGGCCCGGGTCCTCATCGCCTCCGGAAGCCGAGGATCCAGGGGGGTCGCCGTCAGCGTCCGGAGCGCGTCCAGCCAACGGCTGTAGATCGACTCGTTCCACGTGGCCGTCGTCAGCTGATCCACGGTGAGGCGGACCGCGGAGAGGTTGTGCTGGTAGGGAAGCCCATCCCGAAACGGGACACCCGAGGGATCCTGGATGCGGTGATACAGATCCTCCACCACGCCATTGTTGCCGAAGACGGAGAAGACCACATCGAGGGCGGAGGGGAATCGACGGATCACAGCATCGCCAAACCGATACCGATCCGGCACACCGGGGCCGACCCATCGGATGTTGCTGTAGACCAACTTCGACTGCGCCCAGCCATCCAGGATGAAGCCCTTGCCGGTGAAGGAGAAGGTCGGCGGGATCTGCACACCGGTCCCGGTCGCACTCCCGAAGAAGGGTGCCGAGGCATAGGCCGGGATTCCACGCTTGCCTTCCAGCAGCTCCAACTGGATCCGGATCAGGTCCTCCCGTGTCGGCGGTCCGGATGGGGAACCCAAGGCGGTCAGGTCCTCCAGCGTGAGGGCATTGGGGGTCCCGATCGTGAGTTGGAGCAGGCGTCGAATGGATTGCCACTGGGTCCACTGGCCGCTGGACTGGGCCAGCTTCAGGAGGATCAGTGACGTCTTCAGTTCCCGACAGGTCTGTGGGTTGGGGATGGGACCGACGACCTCGAAATCGGCCAGTGCGCCCCACATGAAGGCCTGGAAATAGCGTTGGAGCTGCGGGGTCGACGTGTAGTGGCCCCGGACCGTGAACTGGGAGAAATCCATCATCCGCTGGCGTCCCCAGAGACCGAAGTCTCCATCGAACTGGCCCAGGCGGATCTTCGCGAGGATCGCGTCCACCTCTCCCGGGTTCGCCCAGACCGGAGAGACCGGCTGCCCGTGGATCAGGGACCGGGCGACTGCCAGATACAGATCGGCATCCCGAACTGATGGATCCTGGGGATCCCATCCCGCCACCTCCAGTTCGGCAAGGCTGCCCGCCATCTGGTCAAAAAGCTGCCCCAGCTGGACCGCGAGCCAGGTCTCCTCCAGTTCCTCAAGGGCCTTCTGGAAGCTGAAATGCCATGCGTGCAGCACCGAATCGGTACTGATGAAGACCGGAAGATCATCGGTGAAGACCTTGTAGTAGACGTCGGCAAAGCTGTAGCTGCCCAGGCGTTCACTGACGACGAACCCGTTGGTCAGGAAACTTCCCATCTCCTGTGGGTTGAGCCGGAAGTCATATAGGCGCTTGTCCCCACCGGGCGGAACCGAGGCGTTGAACACGTCGGGATCCACGCTGAACAGGTCCCAGAACCTGGCCGTGGTGGGATCGAAGGAAATGCGATCGAGGAAGCCATTGGTTCCAAAACGCTGACGAAACTGGTCCGCGGAGATCTGCCCAAGGCGATCGAGTTCACGGACGAACGTCCGGTTGTAGCCCATCCGGTCCGCCGGCTCCGTCGACCCACCGGCCGTCCGCAGCGTCCGCACCCGGAAGAATTCCTGGCCGGAATTCCCGGACAGATCCACACCCGGATTCCCCGCCCCATCCGGAACGAGATCCCGCCCCGGCATCCAGGATCGCAGATCGGTACTCGACTCGTAGCTGAATTGGAGACGGGTCCCCGCCACCGGCGCGACGGGCGGATTCGGAACCTCCAGGCGCACCCCCTCTGAACTCCGCACCACTCGTCCACTCAAGGCCACCTCTCCCGCCTGCCCTGCCCACGCCCCGACCAGCGACAGACCGAGTGCGAGGGCCATGCACTTTTGGGGGTTCATGGTTTTAGAGAAGGCCTCCGGCGCCTGTCGATGCAACTGGGAAAACGTCCCCGGATTCACGGATTCCGGGCCATCCATCCGCATTGCTACACGGCACCGCCGCTGTGGTCTTTTCAGGGTGTCTTTCCAAACACGCCTTGGCGGGGGGTCCAAAACGAACCGGCCCTTCGGGATCCGCTCTTCGTGTGCGTCCATTCCTGAAAGATACGTAGGTTCCACCCCCCATCTTTCACGAA
>CAZZKQ010000335.1:0-4331 GCA_964654875.1 uncultured Verrucomicrobiota bacterium
GGCAACGGCCAGTGCCGTGCCTCCATCGCGACTCCACCGAAGAGACGCCACACCGACGTTGTCGGTCACGACACCGGCAAGCCGTACGGTCTGCTCGGGGCTTGCACCGTCCTTGGGCACCTCCCAGGCCAGCACCGGCGGCGCGATGTCCTTGAACGACGCTGTCACGGCCCGATTGGTGACCATCGAGAGATTCTTTGGATTCTCGGATCCCGTGAGGTCCCCGGTCCAGGCCTCGAATCGGAACCCATCCTTGGGCTGGGCCGTCAGGGTGACGGTCTCGGTGGGCAGGTATTTCGCCTTCGAGGGGGCGACGGTCACCGTGCCGCCTTGGTTCCCAGCGATCGCGACGGTCAGGACGGTCATCTGGATGACGTCGAACGACTGGTCGGCCTGGGCCGGCAGCCACAGCGGACTTCCGACCTGTCGCGCCCGGACGGTGACGCGTCCGGGACCGGTGAGGGTCAGCACCTTGCCGGCAACGGTGGCGGGACCGCTGACGATCTCGTAGAGCATGGGCAGGCCGACGCTGCTGACGGCCTGGAGGGTGATCGGGGGATTGCCCACGATCTGTTCCGGGATGGGGTCGAAGGCGATCGTCTGGATCCCGCGGGTGACGGTGAATCGGTTGGTGACGGGTGAGGCCGCCAGCCAATTCGCATTGCCCGCCTGGTCCGCAGCGACGCTCACGACGCCCACGCCGGTGAGCTTCAGCTGATCTCCAGACAGGGTCGCGGGTCCTCCCACCAACCGGAAGGCGACCGGCAGTTGGCTCTTGGCCGTGGCGGTCAGGGGGATCGGATTCGTCGAGTACGGAACATCGGGAAGGGCTGTGAACGCAATGGTCTGGGGTGCCTTGGCGACGACGACGGTCTGGATGGCGGCACCAGCCTGGTACAGGGCATTGCCTGCGTTGAGGGCCTGGATCACGACCGTGTCGGCTGCGGAGGCCGTGAACATCTGACCGTCGATGATCCCGGGCCCACTGACGATGCGGAAGGTGACCTCCAGTCCGGCGCTGCTGGTCGCCATCAGTTTCACGGGGGGATCGCCAAACGTCCGATCCCCGGGGTGAATAAAGGTGATGGTCTGGGGAGCCTTGGTCACGGTGAAGGTCCGTTCCACCGGAGGCGCGGCGAGGTAGTTCTCGTTGCCGGCCTGCAATGCCCGAAGGGTGACGGCTCCGACCCCGGTCAAGGTCACCTTGCCGCCGGAGAGCTGGGCCGACCCCGAGACCACCTCGAAGTCCACAGCGAGCTTGCTGGTGGCCGTGGCCACCGGAGTGATGGGATCCGGAGAATAGGGGCGGTCGGCGAGGGCGGGGAACGTGATCGTCTGGGCGGCCTTGGCAACCTCGATGCTCTGCTGGACGCTGATCGCCTCGTACAGTGAGTTTCCAGCCTGGGTCGCCGTGAGGGACACCCGTCCCGCACCGGTCAGGGAGAGGGTTGTTCCCTGCAGGGTCGCCTTGCCGGACTCCAGGACCAAGGTCACTGGGAGTCCGCTTCTGGAGACCACGGCCGCATTGAATGGAGCATCCCCGAAGGTCTTTCCCGCAAGGTTCGGCCAGGTGAGGGTTTGGACCGCTTTTTGGACCGTCATGGTGTGCTTGATCTCCGCAGAGGCGAACTGCTCGTTCCCCGGCTGGACGGCCCGCAGCACGACCTGGCCCACGCCCGTGGCGGTCAGCTCACCATTGGTCAACGTGGCCGGACCCGAGACCACGCTGATCGCCACAGGCAACCCACTGCTGGCCGTGGCGGCGACAACCCCTTTCTCGAGGTAGCGGAGGGTTGGCAGTTGAGACCAACCCAGCGTCTGCGGCTGCACGAAACGCACGGCAAGGCCAGGAAGCGTCCGCGACTCCGAGAAATCCGGGGAATAGGCGACAATCCTGAGATCCATGGCCCGGGCGACACCGAAGGGCCCGCCGTAGGGTGTCGAGAGGAAGTCCGGCGTCGTGCCGTCCTCGGTGTAGAAGAGGATCCAGTCCGGGCGCACATACCGCAGCTCGAGGCTGACGGGGGATGCGGTCCGCAAGGTTCCCTGGACCAGCTGGCCATCCGCAAAGATCTCCAGCCCCGGGGACCAGGTAACGATCGCCTCGGCACTGGTCACGGTTCCGCCGCTGTTGGCCACGATCGCGCGATAGGATCCGGCGTCCGCGGAACGCAGCGACAGGATTTCCAGTGTCGAGGACGTCTGGCCCTCGATCATGACCCCATCCTTGGTCCATCGGTAATTCGGCGCGGGATCGCCCAGCGCCGTGACACTCAGAACAATGCGGTCGCCCTCGATGCCGGCGACCGACTGGGGCGAGGTGATGATCACGGGTGGGACGGCTGCGGGCTGGACGGTCACGTTTGCGGCCGCGGTGGTGACGCTTCCGGCCGAATTCGATGCCACCAGTCGATACGGACCGCCATCAGAGAGGGTGACACCGGTGAGCGTCAGGGTCTCGGTGGTCGCCGCGGCGATCCTGCCTCCGTCGACGAGATCGACCCCGTTTTTCTGCCATCGGTAGGCAACCCCTTCGCCGAGTATGGAGGCGGTAAGGGTGAGGGTCTGGCCGGCTGTGACCGTGGTGCTGCTGGGCGACGCGGCCACGGTCGGGGCCGTGACAGCGAGGGTGAACCCCTCGAAGCTGGTGCCGGCGGAGTCATGTCGCCACGTGGGCCAGGGGGAATCCGACGAGAGTCCGGTGACACCCCGGGCGCGGAAGGCTGCGGGTCCCTTCGAGGTATGCGCCACGAGAATGCCTCCTTTAGCGATCATGACAGAGCCAACGGCTCCGGCGACAGCGTAACGCCCCGCCACGGACCCATCGGAGGCGTTCATGCCAATGATGGACTTGTCTCCGCCACACCAGAGGACTCCCTGATTGTCCAAGGTGAGAATCGCGTTGTCGCTGACCTCACCGTGGGACTTCTCCCAGATCTTGGCTCCGGTTGATCCATTGAAGGCGAGGACCATTCCGCCCCGGGCCCCGACATACACACGACCCGCGGCATCGCAGATGGGGGAACCGGGTTCGGTACCAACGGACGCTTCCCAAATCTTGGCCCCGGTCGAGGCATTCAGGGCGAACAGCTTGCCGGATCGACTGGTCGCGAGAATCCGTCCACCCGGACCGAGCGAGGGTTCCATCACCGCCTCACCTCCGGTGTCGAAGCTCCATACCCTCGAGCCGTCGGAGGCCCGAACCGCAGTGATGGTGTTGTTGAACGAGCCGCCCCCAAACACGAGGAGTCCACTCTTGAGGATCACAGGGCAGGTTCGGGACTGGACCGGAGCGCCGACCTTCCAGGTCTGGTTGCCGGCCCGGTCCAAGCGGACGTATTGGTTGGCACCTCCAAGATGGTTGCCCACGGTGCCAAAGAAGATCCCGTCCGAACCATCAAACGAGGCGGCAGACGGGGCACCCCCGAGGTTCCGCTCCCAGAGTTTCTCTCCGGTCGCGAGGTTGTACCCATAGACCCATCCGTTGGGCAGGGCATCCGACCCAAAGGTGACTCGTCCTCCAGAGACGATGGTGGGGGCGGACCGATTGCCTCCCGCGACGGCCGTTTCCCAGAGGATGTTTCCTGATGTCAGATCAAAACAGCTGATCCGAGCCGGGTTTCCAGTCTGGGCTATGACCCGCCCGGTCGAGTCATCGATCGCCACGGCCGCGCCCGATCCCGTGCGACTGAGGGCCCAGAGCTGGGACAGAAACGGTATTGGAGCCACGGTCACCGTGGCAGCGGTCGTGGTGGCGGTACCGGCTGAATTGACGCCCACGAGGCGGTATTGTCCGGCATCGACCGCCACGACTCCGGCGACGGTCAGGGTCTGGGTGTTGGCTCCGGAGATCCGTCCACCGTTGCTGAGATTCAGTCCATCCTTTTGCCAGACATAGGACACTCCCGTCCCAGTGATGGCTGCCGACAGCGTGAGGGTCTGGCCCTCGGTGATGGTCGTGGCGACGGGGTTCGATGCGACCTTGGGAGCCTCGGGACCCGGAGGCGCTCCCGAAAGCCGCAATCCTCTGAAATCGGAGTTGTTGCCAAAGGTTGCCGGCGGGGTTGTCCCGCCACCCAGGCTGCCCACAGTGACGGTCGCCGTCGCCTTGACCGTGGCGGCGGCATAGGTGGCTCCGGTGGAGACATCCCACGCCCGGACCACGAGGGTGACGGTCCCCCCGGTTGGGACCCCCGGCGCGGCCAAGCCGTTGATGAAGAAAAGACCGTCGAGGGTGAGGGCAACCCCAGCACTCCCGTTCGGCGAGAGGGTTGTGTTCCCCGAGAGGATCTCGACCCGACCGTTGGCCTTCGCCAATGGGCTGCCGGACG
>CAZZKQ010000336.1:0-4329 GCA_964654875.1 uncultured Verrucomicrobiota bacterium
CGACGTCAACTCGATCTCCGAACCCGGCCTGACCGACGCGCTCGAGTTCGAGGACGGCAAGCTGATGCTCGGCAAGCACTACATGCTCAAGCACGTCACCTGGGAGAACCTGATGGCGCGCTACGGACGGGAGAAATTTGCGCGGCAGTTCCAGACGTCGTCGCTCGTGGCCTTCGTGAACTGGACCATGCTGCCCTACATGTCCGACATCTGGTCGTCGATCCAGGCGGAACTGATGCCCTCGGTCTCGGGACCCCGGCGCACGCTGTTCGTCGACCTCGCGGACCCGGAGAAACGACTCGCCTCCGACATCGCCAGCGCCCTCGGACTGATTTCAAGGTTCCAGTCGAAGTTCGATGTCGTCCTCGGACTGAACGAGAAGGAGGCCTACGAGATCGCCCGGGTCGTGGGGCTCAGCGACACCCCGCGGGATTGGCAGGGACTTGCGGACCTTTCGGTCGAGATCCAGAAGAAGGTTCCGGTGTCCACCCTGGTGGTCCATCCAACGGCCTTCGCGCTGGCTGTGTCGGGCGGCAAGGCCGACGTGGTCGCGGGCCCCATCTGCCGTCGTCCGAAGATCACGACCGGCGCCGGCGACCACTTCAACAGCGGGTTCTGCCTGGGCAAGCTGCTCGGGCTGGACAACGCCGCCAGCGTCCTCTGTGGGGTGAGCACCAGTGGACATTACGTCCGGACGGCCGAGAGTCCGCGGGTGAACGATCTCGTGAACCTGATGAGGGCCTGGCCCACCGCCTGACATGGTGCTGCCCGTCGTGAAATTCGGGGATCCGGTCCTCCGCAGGCGCGGGGATCGCATCGCGGAGGTGACTCCGGAGATCCGGCAGCTCGTCGTCAACATGTTCGAGACGATGGAATCCGCCAACGGCGTCGGCCTGGCGGCCCAGCAGATCGGCCGGGCGCTCCAGCTGACCGTCATCGACGTGCGGGGCGCCAAGGAACGGCCCTCGACGCTCTGGATCGACAACCAGCCGGCCGACCCGGAGTCGTTCATGCCCCTCGTGCTGATCAACCCGGTCATCAAGCCGGTAGGCCCCCAGCTCAAGGAGCCCGAAGGCTGCCTCAGCTTCCCGGAGATCTACGCCGACATCCAACGTCCTGGCGAGGTGGAGGTGACCGCACAGAACCTCCGCGGCGAATCCTTCTCGTTCCGTGCCGGCGGTCTCCTCGGACGGGCCGTCCAGCACGAGGTCGACCATCTCAACGGGATCCTCTTCATCGACCGGATGGATTCGGCCGCCCGCAGGGACTGGCAGCCGGAGATCGACGCGCTCCAGTCGGCAACGAAGGCGAAGCGCACCGGTCGCTGACCCGAGTCGCCCCCGGCCCCACCTCCCATGGCCGTCGAACTGGTCCATCTCTACCGCTCTCCGGGACACAACTTCGTGGGCCGGCACGGCAAGGCGCCGCGGGAGCACCCCATGATCGAGGAGCGGGAGCTGGTCTGCGAGGCCGGCCGGGGAATCCGAGGAGACCGCTATTTCGATTTCCGGGACCGCTTCAAGGGGCAGGTCACCTTCTTCGCCTGGGAGACCCACGAGGATCTCTGCAACCGCCTCCATCTCCAGCATCCCCCCTCGGTCTACCGTCGGAACATCATCACCCGCGGGATCGACCTCAACCAGTGGATCGGCATGGAGTTCGAAATCCAGGGGATCCGGTTCGAGGGTACGGAAGAGGCCAGCCCCTGCTACTGGATGAACACCGCGTTCGCTCCGGGCGCCGAGGATCTGCTGAAGGGCCGCGGCGGACTGCGAGCCCGGATCCTGTCCAGCGGAACCCTGCGGAGTCCTTCGCCAGCTCCTTCAACCTGAGGCTCCGGTGCCTCGCTGCTGGACGCAAAAAAGCCCGCAGCAGAACTGCGGGCTTCTTTCGTTTCGGATGGTGGAGCCGAGGAGATTCGAACTCCTGACCCCCACAATGCCATTGTGGTGCTCTACCAACTGAGCTACGACCCCGTTTCCGAAAGCCCGGAGACGATAAAAATCCCGTGCCCAGTGTCAAAGGGTTTCGTTTCGGAAAAGGGCTTCACGGCTTCACCCCATATGAACACCCAGGATCTGATCCGCCTCGGAGTCCCTCCCGGCGAGTGTTCACGTCGTGGTTTGGACTACATCACGCGCTACATCCTCAAGGGGCTCGACCGTTCCCGGCTGGGCGAATCCGTGGGCGGGATCGTCGCCAACCCCTCGGCACACGTGGATGATCCGTTGGCGCGTGAGTTCGCGGAGGCGTTGCTGAGATCGCCCCGGGGGATCACCCCTGCAAGGGCACCATGGCGCTCGTGGGGCCAGGGGCTCGAACCCGAGGCGATGAACCAGCTTGCGCGGGCGTGTCAGCTGCCGATCGCCGAGGCCGGGGCTCTGATGCCGGACGCGCATGTCGGATACGGTCTCCCCATCGGAGGCGTCCTTGCCACCCACAATGCCGTCATCCCCTACGGCGTCGGGGTCGACATCGCCTGCCGGATGAAGCTGACGGTGCTCGACCTGCCGGTCCGGGACCTCGACCGGCGGAGGGACCGGCTCGCGGAGGCGATCGAGTCCGAGACCCGCTTCGGCATCGGGGCTTCCTTCGTCGAGCCGCGCAGCCATGCCGTGCTCGATGCCGACTGGAACATCAGCCCCATCACGGCACGCAACCGGGATCGTGCCGTGGCCCAGCTCGGCACCAGCGGTTCGGGCAACCATTTCGTCGAGTTCGGGGCCTTCACCCATGACGCCCCGATCGGAAGCCTCCAGCCCGGGATCCACCTGGCCCTGCTGAGCCATAGTGGGAGCCGGGGAACCGGGGCGGCCGTCTGCGACCACTACAGTCGTCTCGCGATGGAGCGGCATCCGGAGCTTCCAAAGGAGCTCGCCCACCTCGCGTGGCTGGATCTCGATTCGGAGGAGGGCCGGGAATACTGGGCCGCGATGGAACTCATGGGCCGGTACGCCGCCGCGAACCACGAGCTGATCCACCATCACATCGCGACCCGTCTGGGCGCGGCGGTCCTGCTCGATGTCGAGAACCACCACAACTTCGCCTGGAAGGAGATGCATCGGATCGGGGACGAGGACCGGGAGGTCATCGTGCACCGCAAGGGCGCCACCCCGGCGGGCGAGGGCGTGCTGGGGATCATCCCGGGATCGATGGCCACCCCGGGGTTCCTCGTGCGGGGAAAGGGGAACCCCGAATCCCTCCGGTCGGCCTCGCACGGCGCGGGACGCATCATGAGCCGTCGCCGGGCCCTCGAGTGCATGGACTGGGACCGCATCCGACGCCAGCTCCGGGACCGTCGGGTCCATCTGCTCTCCGCAGGCCTCGACGAGGCCCCGGGCGTCTACAAGGACATCGAGGTCGTGATGGCCTCCCAGTCGGATCTCGTGGAGGTCCTCGGCCGGTTCGACCCGCGCATCGTCAAGATGGCCCCATCCGGCGAACGCGCCGAGGACTAGCGACGGAGACCGAATTCCGGGGCCACCGGGAGCTGTTCGAGCAGCTGGCGGTCGGCCTCGGGAAACTCAAACCGGTCCAGCTCATCGGGTCCGACCCAGGCCACCGCCGAGCAGGCGATCGGGCTCGGGATGCCTGAGGCGATGCGACAGACGTAGAAGCGCAACCGGACCTCGCGCTGGGGATAGGCATGCTGGATGCGACAGAACTCCCGTCCCACCACGACATCGATGCCCAGCTCCTCCCGGAGTTCCCGGACCAGCGCCCCCTCCCACGATTCCCCGGGTTCCAGCTTGCCGCCCGGAAACTCCCAGAGTCCCGCCAGGTGCCCTCCCGGCGGGCGTTGGGTGATCAGAAGGCGGCCTCCCTCGAAGACCAGCCCGGCGGCCACATCGATGACGCTCATGACGAACCCGGGCGACTCCCCAGACCGGTCGTCACCGGCCGATGCTCTTGTAGATGAACCCGTGGCGTTCCATCTGCACAGGGTCCAGGAGATTCCGGCCGTCGACCACGATGGGCGTCGCCATCGATTTGCGGGCCCTGGCGAGATCAAGAGCCGCGAATTCGGGCCATTCCGTGGCGATCACCAGCGCATCGCATCCCTCCGGAACCTCATCCCGGTCATCGACATACTCGACATGATCACCCGGAGGCAGGACAGCCCTGGCCTTCTCCATCGCCTTGGGATCGTGGACCCGGAGCCGGGCCCCTTCCCTGAGGAGACGCTGGCAGAGGTCGATGGCCGGCGAGAGCCGGACATCGTCGGTGTTCTGCTTGAACGCGAGCCCCAGCACCCCGATGCGCTTGTCCCGGATCACCCAGAGGGTGTCGGTGATCTTCTTCACGAAGCGCTCCATCTGCTCCGAGTTG
>CAZZKQ010000337.1:0-4321 GCA_964654875.1 uncultured Verrucomicrobiota bacterium
GCACCCCGATGTCGCGCTCTGTCAGCTCGAACGCCGACGCCCGGCTCCCACCGCCCCGGAACCGCGAGAGGAGACCCAGGATCGCACTGGGATCGCTCTTCACCTTACCCCCGTGGATGGAGGACAGGATCTTCTTGATGGCGCCGAGCTGGTCGGATTCGTCGTAGATCACGAAGTTCCGCTTGTAGCCCAGCTTCTCGATGTGCTGGCGGAGGATCCGGACGCAGAGGGAGTGGAAGGTGCAGACCGTTGGACGCTCCGGAGCCTCGCCGTCGGAGTCGCGACGGGACCGACGCGGCAGCATCTCGTTCACCCGCTCCTGCATCTCCTTGGCGGCCTTGTTGGTGAAGGTGACGGCCAGGATCTTCCCGGGGGAGATGCCCCGTTCGATCATGTGGACGATCCGGCAGGTGATCACCCGCGTCTTGCCCGTCCCCGCCCCGGCGAGGATCAGCACCGGTCCCCGGACGGTCGACACCGCCTGCTGCTGCTCCGGGTTGAGGGCCTCGATGTTGAACACGGGGCGCGGAGCATGGCGCGACGACCACGCCGGGCAAGTCCAAGTCCCTCGCAGAACCTCGGCAGGGACACGCGGCCCAAAACGGTCCGACAGGGCTCGGCGTATTCCCCGCAGGAATATCTTCGGTAACCCCAGCCAAACCGGGCGCCGAAATTTGGTTTTCAGACCCCGCACCGTTGCCACCCCATCGGAGGACCCGTAGGTTCGTGGGCCGCTATGGAGTCGATCCTCAGCTTTGTGTACGTGGCCGTGATGGTGGTGCTGCTCTTCGGGGCCAGCATCTTTGTGCACGAGTACGGCCATTACTGGATGGCCCTCCGGCGCGGGATGAAGGTGGAGGGCTTCGCCATCGGGTTCGGACCAAAGATCTTTTCCTGGATGCGGGACGGCGTGGAGTGGTCCATCCGTTGGATTCCCGCAGGTGGCTTCGTGAAGCTGCCGCAGATGATCACCTCGGAGGCGATCGAGGGGAAGGCGGCTCCCGACATCCCGCATGCCCCTCCCCTCTCCCGGATCCTCGTCTCGATCGCGGGTCCCGCGATGAACATCGCCTTCGCCCTCGCCATCGCCTGCGTGATCTGGGCCATCGGCATCCCCGTCCGGGTCAACCCACCCATCATCGGACCCGTCGACCCCCAGTCCACCGAGGCCGCCCGAGGGGTGCGCAGCGGGGACCGGATCGTAGAGGTGAACGGGCACAGGGTGCGGTCCTGGCAGGACATCAACCTCGAGGTCATCACGGCCCTCACCAACGTGGTCCCCGTGACCCTCGAGCGGTCCGGTCAGCGTCTGACCGTCAGCCTTCCCACCAAGCGGTCGGAGACGCTCGGGCTGAAGTGGCTCGACCTCGAACCCCAGGAACGCCCCATCGTGGGTCTGGTCCAGCCCGGCATGCCCGCCGAGAAGATCGGTCTCAAACTCGGGGACAAGTTCCTATCCTTTGACGGTGTCTACGTTCTCAACCAGGAGCAGCTCAGCGACGTCATCAACAAAGGCAAGGGGCGTCCCTGCGAGGTGGTCGTCGAGCGCGACGGCACCAAGCTCAACCTGACGGTCACCCCGGTCTACGACCCGGAGACACAGCGCGGGCGCATCGGCATCGGGTTCGCCGGTGGCCACTACGAGGTCCAGCGTCCGGGACCCAACCCGATCGAGCAGTTCAGCGACGTCCTGCGACTCATGGGGAAGACGTTCAACGCCCTGTTCCATTCCAAGGAGACCGGCGTCAGCGCGAAGGACATGAGCGGACCCGTCGGCATCCTGGGCAAGCTGTGGCTCGACGTGCATACCGACCTCCGACTGGCCCTCGGGTTCCTGGTGACGCTCAACATCAACCTCGCCCTGATGAACCTCCTGCCGATCCCGGTCCTCGATGGCGGCCATATCATGATGGCGCTCTATGAACTCGTCTCACGACGACGGGTCGGCGCACGCTTCCAGGAGATCGTCACCGCCGGGTTTGCCGTGGTGCTGTTGTCGTTCATGGCCTTCGTGACCTACTACGACCTTCATCGGGCCCCGATCTTCCGTCAGATGCTCAAGCAGAAGAGCGTCATCGAGTCCCCGGCCAAGGGGGCGGCGCCGGATTCCTCGACCCCGACACCCACCAGGCGCTGATGCGGATCCGGTGTCCGGTCAGGATGGTTACTGGACGATGAAACCCATGAATGTGGCGGCGAAAGCCCCAGCTTAGGCGCACCCTTCTCAGGGGAGCCGTTAACAACGGGGATGCAGCTGCGGGCGCAGCCCAACCCCTTTCGACGCTTCCCATCGCGTCGTTTCGCCATACCCTCGCGCCCACGTTCGATGAACTACTGCGCCTCCCCCTGGTCGTTCCACAGACGCCCCACCCGCGAGGTCACCGTAGGCGACCCCTCCCGGGGAGGTGTCGTCATGGGTGGGGACCATCCAGTTGTCCGCCAGTCCATGCTGACCTGCGACACGATGAACACCGCCGAGTGCGTGCGACAGACCCTCGAACTGGTCGCCGTCGGCTGCCAGATCGTCCGCATCACCGCACCCACGGTGAAGGACGCCGCCAACCTCGAGAACATCGTCCGGGAACTCCGCGCGGTCGGCTGCCACGTTCCCATCGTGGCCGACATCCACTTCAAGCCCGAGGCCGCCATGGAGGCCGTGAAGTGGGTGGAGAAGGTCCGCATCAATCCCGGCAACTATGCCGACTCAAAGAAGTTCGCGATCAAGGAGTACACCGATGACGCCTACACGGCTGAGCTGCTTCGCATCGAGGAGAAGTTCACCCCTCTCGTGATCGAGGCGAAGCGACTGGGTCGCGCCCTGCGCATCGGCACCAACCATGGGTCGCTGTCGGACCGCATCATGAACCGGTACGGCGACACCCCTCTGGGAATGGTGGAGAGTGCCCTGGAGTTCGCCCGGATCTGCCGGAAGCATGACTTCCACAACTTCGTGTTCTCGATGAAGTCATCGAACCCGAAGGTGATGATCGAGTGCTACCGCCTCCTGGCAGCCCGACTCGAACAGGAGGGTCCCGACTGGAACTACCCGCTGCACCTCGGGGTGACCGAGGCAGGTGAAGGAGAAGACGGTCGCATCAAGTCCGCCATCGGCATCGGCTCCCTGCTGTGCGACGGCATCGGCGACACCATCCGGGTCTCACTCACCGAGGACAGCCCCCGAGAGATCGCCGTCTGCAACGATCTCCTGGTCCAGATCCCGAGGCTCACCCAAACCAAGCCCGCCGCGGATCGTCTCCGCCTGCCATGGGATCCGTTTGTCTACCGTCGTCGCGACTCCGCGAGTGCCTCGCTCGGGTCGACGGGCTGCGGTGGGGAATCCGTCGTGCGGGTTGTCGTCACGCGCGCGACCCATGACAAAGTCGCGCCGTTGATCTCGCCGAAGAGCGATGTGAAGCCCGAGGGGATCCACGAGGACCTGAACCTGCTGGAACTCGATCCCCGTTCCCCGCTGGCGCCAGAGACGGTCGGTTGCGACACGCAGTTGGTCACGGTGAAGGACGGTATCGACCTCCCGCCCATCCAGGCCTTCCGCCTGCTGGCCGTGCGACTCCACGAGCTGGGGCGTCGCAACCCAATCCTTCTGAAGGACTGCCTGTCATTTGAATCGGTGCCGCTCACCCCGGAGGTCGCCCTGCTCCGGGCCGCGGTGAACCTCGGGTCCCTCCTCGCCGACGGCATCGGCGACGCGATCCTCGTCCGCGGGGAGTCCGGTGCCGGCCAATCGCTGCGTCTCGCCTACAACATCCTCCAGGCCGCGGGGTGCCGGTCGTTCAAGACCGACTACGTCGCCTGTCCCAGCTGTGGACGCACCCTGTTCAACCTCCAGACCGTCACGGCCCGGATCAAGGCCCGCACCGACCACCTCAAGGGCGTGAAGATCGCCATCATGGGATGCATCGTGAACGGCCCGGGTGAGATGGCCGATGCGGATTTCGGCTACGTCGGCGGTGCCCCCAACAAGATCAACCTCTACGTCGGCAAGAAGCCGGTGAAGTTCAACATCCCCGAGGCCGAGGCCGTGGAACGGCTGGTCGACCTCATCAAGGAACACGGCAAGTGGGTGGAGCCGGAGACGGCCTGAGCGGGGAGCCTGCAAGGGAACCCACGCCGAGACGCCAAGGCGCGGAGAAACAGGAGAGGGGGCAGGAACAGAGACGGGAGGGATGCCGCCGTCTCATGTTCCAACGCCTCGCCGCTCAACCCTCCACGTCCTTGGGCTCCGGAAGCCAACGGGTCAGCACCACGCCGATCAGCGCATAGACGGTAGCCACGCCGGCACCCACCACAGCGATCTTCACCG
>CAZZKQ010000338.1:0-4286 GCA_964654875.1 uncultured Verrucomicrobiota bacterium
TCGGTACAGCCGCCGCCCCGAATCAGGAGGGGGCAGCCGCCCAAGGGCATCCAGAGTCCCAGGCGGCCAAGGAGGCCTACTTCTCGTCGAGGCAGGTGACACCCGGCAGGGGCGTGCCCTCGAGAAACTCGAGGCTGGCCCCGCCACCGGTGCTCATGAAGGTCACCTTGTCGCCCAGCTTGGCCTTGTTGATCGCCTTCACCGAGTCGCCCCCCCCAATGATCGACTTCGCGCCGTTCGCCGTTGCCGACGCTACCGCGCGGGCGACCGCCAGGGTCCCCTCGCCGAACCTCGGGTCCTCGAACATCCCCATCGGACCGTTCCACAGGATGGTCTTCGCCGACTGGATCGCCTCGGCGAACCGGGCCGACGTGACCGGACCGATGTCGAATCCCTCGCAGTCCGACGGGATGTCGGGCTGGGAATTGACCCGGGGATTCACCGGCTCGAAGACCGGCCGCCCCTTCTTGTTCAGTTTCCCGGTGTCCTTCAGTTCCGCCACGACGTTGTCGTTTGGCAGCTCGAACCGGACCCCCCGGTTCTGGGCCTTCGCCTCGGCATCCAGGGCGGTGCGGATATGCTCGGGTTCCACCAGCGACTTCCCGGTCTTCTGGCCATGCGCCAGCTTGAACGTGTAGGCCATCGCCCCACCGATCAGCACCGTATCCGCCTTCTCCAGAAGACGGTCGATGACCTTGATCTTGTCCGACACCTTGGCCCCACCCAGTATCACCACGAACGGCCGGGCCGGCGTGTCGAGCTCGTCACCCAGGAACTTGAGTTCGCGCTCCATCAACAGGCCGGCGGCACACCGTCCACCCCAGGCGGAGATGATGCGGGCCACGCCACTGGTCGACGCATGGGCCCGATGGGCCGCGCCGAACGCGTCGTTCACATAGGCCTGGGCCAGGATCGCCAGCCTGGCGGAGAACACCGGATCGTTGTCCTCCTCCTCGGCGTGGAACCGGACGTTCTCCAGCAGCAGGATCTCCCCATCCTTGAGCCCCTTCGCCGCCTCCTCGGCCTTGGGTCCCACACACTCGTCGACGAACTGCACCGGGCGACCCAGCAGCTCGGACAGCTTCTCCGCAACGGGACGCAGGCTCAGGGAGGATTCCCGCTTGCCGTCCGGACGTCCCAGATGTGCGGCGAGGAGGATCCGGGCGCCCTTCTCGATCAACAGCTTCAGCGTCGGAAGGGTCTCGCGGATCCGGGTGGCGTCATTGATCACCATCCGACCGTCTTTCTCCTCCATCGGGACGTTGTAGTCGACCCGCACCAGAACCCGCTGTCCGGAGACCGAGAGGTCCCTCACCGTGAGCTTCGCCATAGATAGATCCTTTTCGAAAGGTGGTCAGCGTACCCGCCGGACATCCGGAGGTGGAAGTGATTTCCTATGATCAATCCCAGTGCGCTGGACCATGGCACCGGTCTCTCCGGCTCCTGGTAACCAAGAGTCCCGTCGGACGGTCAAAGCACCCAGCGTCAGGCCCATGAACACATTCCTCGACAGACTCCTTGGCGCCACCCTGTTCCATCGGGATGTCGAAGCCACCGGCCCTTGGCAGACCCTTGGCTGGTGGGAAGCGCGCCGGGCCCCATTCAATCTCATCGTCGGGATCGCAGGAATCGCGACCGTTGCCACGGGCACGGTGGCCATGGGTGTCGCGAACGCCTTTCTGGAGACTCCCGTCCATCGCCCGGACCCACCCCTCTTCTTCTTCACCTTGCTCTACGCCATCGTGGCGAATGTGTTCTACACCGGGGGCTGGGTCGCCGAACTGGTCTGGGTTCAATTGTGGGGGAAGGCCCAGAACGACCTCGCTGTGGTGTCCTTCAGGCTTGGACTGCTGCTCTCGGTCCTCGTCACCCTGCTTCCCGCCGTGATCTCCATCGCGTTTGCCATCCACGCGATCCTCACCCGACGACCCCTGATCACACCTTGAGCCTGTGGCGGTCCTGAAGCGGGGACCCCGCCCCCCTGCCCCCGCGTCCCAGCTTGATATTGGCGTTGGGGCTCAACCGCGGCACTCTGGGCGGGTTGAGGCTGTACCCCGTTCTCTCGGGGCCGTTCTTTGCAGTCCATCCACCGCTCCAAGATCCAGCAGATCCACCCAACCAAGGCGGGGAGCCGTTCTGTGGACACCAGATCCGGTCCACACAAGATCCTCGTTTCAGACAACCTTGGTCCGTCGGTCTGAGCCCAGCCGTACAACAGGATCCGTCCGACTGAAACCACCCCAGCAACCCACACTCTCTCCACAACGAACTCGTTCCGCTTCCAAGATGAGATTTTTACACTTCATCCTCTGCTCCACCCTTGGCTTGGTCTCATTAAAATCCGCTGCGGATTCCGCAACGGTCTATTTCAATGGCGATATTCTCACAATGGCAGGGGAGACGCCCAATTACGTTCAATCCATCGTCGTCAAAGGGGATCGAATCACATTTACTGGAGATAAAGAGGGAGCCTTGGCCGCGGCAGGACCCAAACCCATTTTGAGAGATTTGAAGGGCCACACCTTGTTGCCAGGATTCATTGACACCTGGGGACATTTTGCGCTGGTGGCTCAAAACACACTCGGAGTCAATCTGGGCTACTTTTCAGAAAACCCACCCGCCACCAAAGCCCAACTCATCGGGAAACTGCGCAAGGAAGGGAAGCCGTTCAATGGTTGGATCATCGGCACCGGATACGCCGACGCCGTCTTGTCGGACGGCCCCCTTTCCTTGTCCGACCTCGACGAGGCCTTCCCAAACCAACCCGTTCTCGTTGCGAACATCTCGACGCTCACTGGGCTGGTCAATTCTGCCGGATTGAAACAATTGGGGATTACAGAATCCACGAAAGCGGTCTCGGGATTCATTGTCCGCGACCCAAAGACCGGGAAGCTCACCGGCGAACTGGTCGGAATGCCCTACATGGAGGCCTTTTCGAGGGCGTTGGGGCAGTTCTCCGACGAGTTGACCCTGAAAACCTACCGCAAAGCGGAATCCGTCTTCACCTCGAATGGCTTCACAACCGCTCAAAGCTATGAAGCCACACCGAACGACATCCGTATGATGCGGTTGGCGATTGATAAAAAGGTGGTGGCACTGGATCTCATTGCGCTGCCGACCTTTGACGTGGTGGACCAACTGTTGAAAACCAATCCAAAATATCCATTCGGTTCCTACAGCGGAGGGGATAGAGGATTCAAGGTGGCAGGGATGATGGTTCCCACCGATGGAGCGCCCCAGCTTCGCCTGGGCTATTTCACAAAACCGTTTCTGGATACAACGGGATTCGGGGAAGGATGGCGGGGATTTCAATACTATCCGCAGAGCGTCATCGATCAATGCGCGCAACTTGCATATAAAAACAACATCCAATACTTCGCATACAGCAACGGAGACGCTGGAATCGATATGACATTGGCGGCGCTTGAAAGAGCGATTCAAGAGACAGGTATCACGGAAGATCGGCGACCCGTCATTTCCCATTCGATGTTCGTTCGCGAAGACCAACTCGCAAAGTACAAGAAACTGAGGGTGATGGCGATCCTGCTGGTCAATCACACCTGGCTCTACGGGGACGTGTATCCGAAGATTCTGGGTACCGAGAGGGCCGAGAACATCAACCCACTCCATTCCGCTCAATCGCAAGGGGTCAGGACGGCCATCCACAACGACTCTCCCTCCTCCGGTCCCAACGCCCTCTTTTCGATGTGGTCCGCCGTGAATCGAAAGACCTTTTCCGGCAAGACGCTCGGACCCAAACAGCGGGTTGACCCCTATCTGGCACTGCAAGGATTCACCTGCAATGCGGCCTACCAATACCGGGAGGAGTCGAGCAAGGGGATGATCCGTCCCGGCCTGTTGGCGGATCTGGTGGAGCTCGACCGCAATCCGTTGAAGGTGGATCCGGACACCATCAAGGACATCCAGGTGGTCCGAACCCTCAAGCACGGCCGACAGATCTACGCCCGATAGCCTGTTTTGCGCTCAGGGCTGGGTGACGCAGTGCTCTGCGGCACTGGGCGCGAGAGCGCCCACTCCAAGGGAGGGAACGGGTCCCTCCGGTCCCCATTTTCCCCGCCAGGGATGGGTGAACTTGCCGGGTGGGAAGGGGCCAACCGACGCGCGAGCGGACCCGACTGCTCTCACGGGTCCGCCATCCGCAGCGGATCCAGATGGGGACGATACGGAGATCGTCCCTGCCCTTGATGGGCGCTCCCGCGCCCAGTGATGCAGCGCACTGCATCACTCACCCACCTCAGATCCACCCGCCCCCCCCCTTTCCCCCC
>CAZZKQ010000339.1:0-4282 GCA_964654875.1 uncultured Verrucomicrobiota bacterium
GCGGGGGTGAGTTTGGTCGGACGCCGACGGTCGAGCTGCCGACTCCGGGAGCCAACGCGGGCAAGCAGAACGGGCGGGACCACAACAACCACGGCTTCACCGTCTGGATCGCGGGGGGCGGGGTGAAGGGGGGGCATGTGCATGGGGCGACCGACGAGTTCGGATTCGCCGCGGCGGAGAACCCGGTCCACGTCCATGACCTGCATGCGACGCTGCTCCACCTCCTGGGGTTCAACCACGAGACGCTGACGTTCCGGACGGCGGGGCGGGATTTCCGCCTGACGGATGTCCACGGGCGCGTGGTCCGCGAGATCCTGGCATGAAGAACCCCCGGCAGGCCTGGGCCTGACCGGGGGCTGTCTTGGGCAAGCGGGTGGGGGCTGGACGAGCCGCCCGTCCCGGTTGGACTCACTTCGCCTTGGCGGCGGCAGCGGCCTTGTTGAGGCGGAGCTGGAGGCGTGAGCGCTTGCGGCTGGCGGTCTGGGCCTTGATGGAACCGCGCTTCACGGCCTTGCCGTAGGCGGAGGCCGCGGCTGACAGCGCCTTCTTGGCGTCCTCGGCCTTCCCGGAGGAGACGATCGAGAGGTACTTCTTCTCGGCGGTCTTGACGCGGGAAATGGTCGCGTGGTTGAGGGCCTGTTTGCGGGCGCTGGAACGGACTCGCTTCTCGGCGGACTTGGTGTTCGGCATGGAATTTCGCGATTCTTAAAGGCCGTGAAACTATCGGGGGGCGTCGGGATGTCAACGGGTTGTTGACGATCCCGTGCGGGCCGCAGGGACGGATTCTCCGCTCGGTGACATCACGATCGACCGTGTCGGGGTGGCCAGTCGGATGCCTGCGGCGTCGAAACGGTCCTTCAGGCGCAGGTTCAACTCCTGGAGCACGGCGGCCTGCTTCCGGCCCTCCGTGGTCTTGCACCAATGCACGACCTCCACGTTCAGCGACGCCTCGGTGATCCGGGTGAACTGCACCGTGACGTCATGGGTCAGGGGATGGCTTGCAAAGGTCTCCCGGGTCAGGTCGAGGGTCTTCTGGACCTCGGCGCTGGTCATGCTGTGGGGCAGTCCGAGGGTGAAGGCGGTGCGGAAGGTGGGTCGTCTCGAGATGTTCACGATGCGGCTGTTGCCCATCTCCCGGTTGGGGACCGTGATGAGGTGTCCCTCGCCATTGCGGATGCGGGTGGAGCGAAGTCCCATCTCCTCGACGGTGCCCTCGACGTCACCGATCCTGACGGAGTCGCCGATCCGGAAGGGCTTGTCGATGAACACGGCGGCGGCTCCGAAGAGGTTGCTGACGGTGTCCTGGGCCGCGAGGCCGAGGGCGAGGCCGATCACCGACACGGAGGCCAGGGCGGCCCGGATGTCGATCCCGAGGCTGCCCAGCACCGTGAAGACGGCCACGACGATGATGACCGACTTCACGATCTTGCCGATGAGCAACAGGAAGTACTGGTTGAATGCGTGATCCCCATCTGGCGAAAGGCGGCTGCGCCAGAGAAGGATCATCGCATCGATGGCCTTGAGGAGGACCTGCAGGAGGGAGGCGCCGACCGCGAGGATCGTGAGCTTCGCCAGCCAGCTGTTGATGATCGCGGGCCATGCGAAGAGCTGGAGCCCGATGTTCAGCAGGATGACGAACACAATGACCTTCACCGGGCCATCGAGGAGTCCCACCAGGATGTCGTCGAACTGGGTGTCCGTCCGCCGCGTGAGCGCGCGCAGCCAGGAATTGATGATCCAGTCGACGAGTTTCGCCGCGACGAAGGCGATGGCGATGTAGAAAAGGGTGGCGATGTACTGCCAGAGCGGGTGCCAGGCGATCTCGGACTGGAGCGCCGGGACCCGGTCGAGGCCAAAGGTGAGGAGTTCACGGTTCTGGTCGATGAACCGCATGTGCGACTCCGCCAGCACATCGGTCTGGTTGGTCGACACCTGGGTGGAGTTCGGGGTGGTGCTGCTCTGGGCGTGGACCGACCCGATGAGGAGCAGGGTCAGGGCGATGAGGGGCAGGAGGAGGAGAAGGCGTTCCCCGATGAGGCGTCGTTTCATGTCGTTGCGATGGCTGGGATGGGTAATCGGCGAGGGGCTGGTTTGCAAGGAGGGGGCGGTCCGGGAAATCAGCCTTCCGAGATGAGTCGGGCGGGATGGTCCGACAGCGCCTGTGCGACCGTGGCGACCTCCAGCGACTCCAGATCGGGGGGGTGCGCCGCGACGACCCGGATGTCGCCGCCGCGCGGCGACCAGACCATGGGCGGGCTGGGGCCCCAGAGCGCGAGGCCTGGAAGTCCGAGCGAGGCGGCCAGATGGGTGATGCCGGAATCGTGTCCGATGAAGCCCCGGCAGCCCCGGAGCCGTTCGGCGACGGTGATGAGGGGTTGTGATCTGAGGACCTCGCAGCGATCCCCGGGAAGGCGGCCCGCCAGCCGCTCGAGGCGACCTTCCTCGGCCTCGCCACCCACCAGCAGGAACCGGGTTGGCGACCGGCCCGACACCTGGGACAGGAGTGCGGCCCAGCGGTCCTCGGGCCAGTTCTTCCGGGGACTGCCCGATCCGGGATGCACCGCGAGCACGGCGGGTCGTCCGGGGTCCTGTCGATGGGGCATCAGCCGAGGGACGGGATCGACATCGAAGATCGCCAACCGGTGTAGGACCTCGAGGATCTGTTCGGTGGCGTGGCGGCTGGACGTTTCGACGGGCCGATGGACTCCCTGGAGAAACTGCGCCCTGGAAACGGAGGCCACCTGACTCTGGAAGATGAGGTCGGGATCGTAGAGGTGGCTGATGATGAGGTGGAAACCTGAAAAAAACGCCGAAAGGGCCGGGTCGGGCATGGATCCCCTGGCAAAGAATCCCGCCAGAGCCCGGGACTCGATCGGATGGACGGCCTCCGCCAGTCCGGAGGCTCGGGCGAGGTCGGCGATGTGGGGATATCCGAGGACTTCAATCCGGTTCCTTGGCAACCGGTCCCTCAGTGCTGCGAGGAGGGGAAGGGTGACGATGAAATCCCCGATGGCGCCGCCGCGGATGACGAGGATCCGACCCCGTTCGGAGGATGAGGAGTGTGAGGGCGGAGTCATGGGTATGTCCGGGGAATTCTGGGATGTCGACGGGTT
Organism: uncultured Verrucomicrobiota bacterium; assembly: GCA_964654875.1. GTDB lineage: Bacteria > Verrucomicrobiota > Verrucomicrobiia > Limisphaerales > UBA9464 > UBA9464. The sequence continues at coordinate 3,114 of CAZZKQ010000339.1, forward strand.
CCCGTCAGTCGGGAACTGCCCCGGAGGTTCCTCGGTTCCTCGGCTCCTCGGGGATCCGATCGGTGTGTGTCGAAACTTGTTCGACGGGGTCCCGGCCCGATAGGGTTTCCGGGTGCGGCATTGGCGGGGGCGGGATCGTTCCTCGACGTGCCGCCGGGATACGATCCATGTCGACCGCCATCTCCTCCGACTCCGCTCCTGCCCCGGCCCCGTCCCCGGTGGACCTCCGCCATCGGCACCACACGCTCCGGCGGGACCGCACCTTCATCCAGAATCTTGGGCTCGCGCTGCAGCGATGGCTCGAGGCGCGGGTCGCCGCCGCCTCACCGCTGGGCGACCCCCACATCTACAGGAAGGCCGATTTCCCGTGGGCGGCGGAGATCGAGAAGGACTGGCGGGAGGTCCGTCGGGAGCTGGATGCGGTGATGGTCTTCCGGGACCGGATGCCGAGCTTCCAGGACATCCTGAAGGAGGTGGGGATGATCCAGTCGGACAACAACTGGAAGACCTACTTCCTGTGTGGCATCGGCATGGACTGCTCGGAGAACGCGAAGCGGTGTCCGGAGACCATGCGGCTCCTCGCGAAGATTCCCGGGGTGACCACGGCGTTCTTCAGCATCCTTTCTCCCGGCAAGCACATCCCGGCCCATCGGGGTGCGTGGAACGGCATCCTGCGGCTCCATCTCGGGCTCATGGTTCCGGAGCCCAGGGAGAAGGTGAAGATCCGGGTGGGCAATGACTTCTACTCGTGGCGGGAGGGCGAGGCGTTCATCTTCGACGATACCTTCAACCATGAGGTCTGGAACGACACCGAGGGGTATCGGGTGGTGCTGTTCGTCGACTTCCCGAGACCCTTGAACCCGCCATGGCGTTCCATCAACGAGAGGGTCCTGAAATGGGGTGCCCTCGCCCCCTTCCTCCGCGAGGCCGGAGAGAAACAGAGGAAGTGGCAGGAACTCCTCTGGAAGAAGTCCTGACGTGTCCGGATCGTCGACCATGAGGAGTCCCCATTCGGTGGCTGCGCATTTCGCGGGGGAATGGGACGAGTCCCGGGTCCGTCGCTGGGCGGAGTCCGTCCGGGCGCGTCTCGATGCCCCCGTGGTGAGCCTCGGGATCCTCTTCATGACGCCGGGGTTCTTCGAGGTGGCCGCTGAGGTTCTTGACCTGGT
>CAZZKQ010000340.1:0-4275 GCA_964654875.1 uncultured Verrucomicrobiota bacterium
CGGCTCCCGGTCTTGTTCGCGTTGGCGACCGTCTGCAACGACGGCGTGCTGAGGGAGATGACCAGGTCGTAGCCGCCCCCGGTCACCTCCCGGGCGATGGTGTTGGCCGTGCCCAGGTCCCCCTCGGCGTTGAAGCGCTTCAGCCGGATCCGTCCCCCCTCCTCATACCCGCGGGCCGCAAGGGCCTCGACGACCCCGTCGGCCCCATCCTCAAGGACGATCAGGGAGGCATGCTGGACCAGGGCGACCCGGATCGGCTGGTCCGCCGAGCGGTTCCCCTGCGCCGAGCGACGCGAGCCGCGGTCGGAATACAGCAGCACCGCGCCGGACAGGGCGATCAGCAGGAGACCCAGCGAGAGGCGACGGAGGGCTTCGAACATCGGGTGGACGGCAGCACGAGGGGCCTACTCCCCGGACCCATGGGCCTTCTGTCGGGCGATCAGGTAGGCGTCGAGTTCCGCCGTGTTGGAGAAGATCTTCGTGCCGGGGACGGACCCGATGATCTGGAACACCTCCCGGATCTGGGGCTGCAGATGGACGAAGGTCACCTGCCCGCCCTGCTGTTTCTGCTGCTTGCTCGTCAGCAGGAACAGTCGGATGCCGGCGCTGGTCACCAGATTCAGTCCCTCGAGGTCGAAGACCACCTGGACCGGACGCGACGCCACGGCCGGGGTGAGTCGCGACTCCAGAAGGTGAACCGTCGTGCTGTCGAGGGAGCCGGTGAGCTGGAGGGTGATGCGATCCCCCCCGCCGGCGGCGGGGTGGTGTTGGACGGTGACCTGGAGTTGACTCATGGGCGGGAGGAGGGATGGGGCTGTCGGAAACGAGAGAGGCTCCTCAGATGGACGGCCCGGCGGCGGCCCGTTTCCGGAGGACCACCCGATTGTGTCCGTCGACCCGGGAATAATCCAGCGCGTCGAACAGGTTCCGGAGGAGATGGATGCCGAGCCCCCCGATCGGACGTTCCTCGATGGGCAGGTCGGTGTCGGGTTCCGGAAGCAACCGGGGATCGAACGGATGGCCGTCATCCTGGATCGACACCACCAGCTCGTCCCCGGACAGGCGGATGCCGACACGGATCCAGTGCTCGAGGGCGTCGTCGTAGGCGTACTTGATGCAGTTGGTGACCAGCTCCTCCACCGCGAGGAGCGCCAGATATTCCGCCCCGGCGAAGGCGCCCCTCGACTCGAGCCAACGGGAGATCGCCTCCATCGCCGGGGAGAGATCCTCGGGGCGGTTCCGGATCCGGAGCTCGAGCGGTTCGGCCATGGGAGATGCGACATCCGGTGCGAGGTTCCACCCGGAGCCCAACCACCGTTCCTCAACATGGCGACCCGTGACGGGCTACGCCAAGCCCCTTCTGTGAAGTGACCCGAAACCCGGACCGCTTCGGGACTGCTTCGGGGTTTCCAAGGAGTCCGAACCCGCTACGGTCCCCCCATGCCGCTGTATGAGTACGAGCTCTGCGAGGGCAACTGCGCCGCCTGTGGGGGACGCTTCACCCTCCGGCGTCCCCTCAGCGCACCGGAGCTGACCGGGTGCCCTGCCTGCAAGCGCCCCATCCGGAAGCTCCTCTCCGCCTTCAACACCCCCTCCATCACGAAGCCGGTCTCCCACTCCGATGCCAAGAAGGCCGGATTCACCGTCCTCAAACGCGTCGGCAAGGGCGAATACGAGCGCCAGTGAGGCCGCCGGCCCCGACCCCATGGAGTCCCCCCTGGATACGGTGACGCAGCGGGTCGGGGAGACCGCCCGGCGACTCCGTCTCAGAAGGGGCTGGGAGACCGCCTGGACCGGTTCGACCTGGGGCCTGGCCCTCCTGATCGCCGGGGTCGGGATCCACAAGTTCCTCCCCCTGTCCCAGCCCATCCTCGTCGGGATCGCGTCATTGCCCGGGATCGGCGCGGGGGTCGGATTCGTCCTTGGATGGACCAAGGCCATCGGTCCCGATACCGCAGCCCGATGGCTGGATGCCCGACTCGGCCTCCACGAACGGATCGCGACCGCGCTTGAGATCCCCCCACAGGGACCCGTCGAGGCATGGCACCTCCTGGTGGTCCGCGACGCGGCGGCCCGATGCCGTGACGTGGAGATCCGCCACCTCCTCCCGCTCCGCCTCCCGCCCATCGCCCGCTGGACCGCCGTGCTCGCCACGATGCTCGGCGCCCTGCTCCTGGTCCCGGAGCACCGCCGCCCCGCACGGGTCCAGGCCCGGCAGGAGACCGAGGCGGTGCGATCGGCTGGACGGCACCTCAGCGAGGTCACCCGGAAGACCCTCGGGGAACCCCGGAGACCCGCGGAACCGATCCGGAAGGAGCTCGAACAGCTGGAGGCGCTGGGAGATCGGCTGCAGCAGGCGTCGCTCACCCGGGACGAAGCCCTCCGGGAGGTGTCCCGGGCGGCCGACCGGCTCCGTGAGCAGGGACTCGGCCTCGCCCGGAATCCGACGCTCCAGCGCCTCGGGAAGGCCGCCCGGGCAGGAGGTCCCGACACCGGACGCCCCCGCACCGAGGGTCCGGAGTCCGGCACCAACCCGGGTACGAACGAGGCCGAATCGCTCCGGCAGAAGCTCGATTCACTGCAGAAGGCAGCCCAGGAGGCGGCGGACGGGATGAAATCGGGGACGGCGGCGGATCGCCAACCGGGGCTCGCCACCGCCACCGAACAGCTTCTGGAAACGGCCCGGGAACTGGGGCTCGACCTCCCCGCCCTCGGAACGGCGCTCGAGCATCTCCGGGATCTCCGGGTGGACCAGTTCCTGAAGGACCTCGACACCGCCTCGCGTGACCTCGACCAGCTCGCCGAACGGGCCCGAAGCCAAGCCGGTGCCGAAGTCGGCCAGGCCGGCAGGGATCTCGGGCAACAGCTCGCGCGGGGCCAGATCGACGCGGCCATCGCCTCGCTCGAGCGCCTCGAGAAAATGATGCAGGAGACCCGGCCGGGAGACTCCGGCCGGGCCGAAGGAGCGGAGGAACTCCGGAACGCCCTCCCCTCGGCGGAGGGCTATGGCGAGGTCGCGCAACACCTCCAGCGGGCCCTTGAACGGTCCAACGGCAGGGATCCAGCCGAGGCGAGGAGGGAGCTGGCGGAGGCCCGCAAGGCACTGGAGGCCCTGAGGGCGGATCTCCAGGACCTCCAGTCGCTGCGGTCGGCCATGACCGCCCTCGGCAAGGCCCGACAGGGGCTCTCGGGCGCGTCGGGCGAAGGAGGTGGCAAGGGCGCCGGCGGACGCAGTCGGGGACGTGGACGCGGAGGCTTCGGGGACTGGGCCGAGGACGATCCCTGGCGGTTGCCCGAGGAGATCGCGGAGTCGTGGGACAACTCGGGACTGTCGCGAGGCGACAAGACCGCCCGTGGACGATCGGATCGCGCGACATCCCTTCCCGAGTCGCTCACTCCCACCCGTGCCCGAGGCCAGTTCCAACCCGGCAAGGCCATGCCCAGCATCACGGTCAAGGGATTGAATCTCCGGGGCGAGACCCGCGTGGGCTACTCCGAGGCCGTCGAGGCCGCCCAGTCCGAGGCCCAGTCCGCCCTGAGTGAGGAGTCCATCCCGAAAGCCTATCGCAACGCCGTCCGGGACTACTTCGACGACCTCAAACGCTGAGCCCCAGAAGGGAGGGGACTCACACACTGACGCGGACAATAGCAACGATAGGGCTGTGCTCCGCCACGGCCCCGTCTCGATCCGATACGCGTCGTGCACCCGTGAAGCGGGATGGGGTCCTCTCACGCGTCAGAGGAACCCGGCTAGGCCGACCGGTCCGCCAGACCCTCGCGGGGAGGATGGGACGCAACGGAGCGCGTCCGGGGTGGGCGCTCCCGCGCCCAGTGATGCAGGGCACTGCATCACCTGCCCCTGCAGACCTGCGGTCTGCGGTCTGCGGTCTGCGGTTTCAGACTCTCGACACTCAACTCTCAACACTCAACGTCCCGTCGGCCCGCGTCTCTGCGTCACCGTATGAGTCCCCTCCCCGACCGTCCTTTGCCCTTTGCTCCGAGCTCCTGCAGCCTACGATCCCGACACGGCATGCGGCGACACCTCACGATCCCATTCCTGCTCGGGTGGCTCCTGATGCTCCCCCTCGAAGCCGATGAGCCAGCTCCGAGTCGGGTGGGTCTGACGTGGCCCAGGGGGGCGCGGTCGATCGATGCCCGGGTTCCCGGATGGCCATTGACCCGGGTGGCGGCACGGATCTCCGCCGCGACGGGATGGGAGGTGTTCCTTGAACCCGGGTCGGACCGTCCGGTCCGCGCGACCTTCACCAACCTGCC
>CAZZKQ010000341.1:0-4232 GCA_964654875.1 uncultured Verrucomicrobiota bacterium
TATGGGGGATGATGCTCCGGGACGATCTCATCGCCCTCGACTACCTCTGCGGTCGACCCGAGGTCGACGCCTCGCGCATCGGCGCCACGGGCATCAGCATGGGGGCCACCCGGACGTGGTGGCTGATGGCCTTGGACGACCGGATCCGCTCGGGCGTGGCGGTGGCCTGCCTGACGCGGTACCAGGACCTGATTGCCCTGGGAGGCCTGAAGCACCACGGGATCTACTACTACGTGCCGGGTCTGCTCCGTCATTTCGACACCGAGGCGGTGGTCGCCTGCGTCGCTCCCCGCTCACTGCTGTGTCTGAACGGGGACCAGGACGTCGGCTCTCCAGTCTCCGGCATCCGCACGATCGAACGGCTCGCGGCTCCGGCCTGGGATGCGACCGGGGCTCCCGGGGAATTCCGGAGCGTGGTCTATCCCGGCGTCGGGCATGCCTACACCCCGGAGATGTGGTCCGAGATGCTGGGCTGGTTCCGGCGGACGCTGGGCGGACTCTGAAGTCGGTGTGCCCGAGGCTTCTCCGAAACTTCCCCCTTGTTCGACCTTGGCCCGGGCCGCGATAACTCCGGCTCCGATGAACATCCTCGATGATCTGGAGTGGCGTGGGCTCATCGCCGACTGCACGGACTTCCCGGAGCTCCGCAGGCGGCTCCTGTCCGGAGCCATCACGCTGTACTGCGGATTTGATCCCACGGCCGACTCCCTCCATGTCGGTCACCTGGTTCCGCTCATTTGTCTACGCCGGTTCCAGAACGCGGGACATGTCCCGATCGCGGTGGCCGGTGGTGCGACGGGAAGCGTCGGGGATCCCAGTGGAAAGTCGGCCGAGCGGGGGCTGCTCACGAAGGATCAGATCGCGGCGAATGTCGACGCGGTGAAGCCCCAGCTCGCCCGCCTCCTGGACTTCCGGATCACCCCCAACACCGCCCGGTTGGTCGACAATGCGGAATGGACCGACGGGATCTCGTTCATCGATTTCCTCCGCGACATCGGCAAGCACTTCACGGTCAACCAGATGGTTGCCAAGGAGTCCGTCCGATCCCGGATGGAGGACCGGGAGGTGGGCATCAGCTTCACGGAGTTCAGCTACATGCTGCTCCAGGCGCATGACTTCTATGTGCTGGCCCGGGACCAGGACTGCGAGCTGCAGATCGGTGGTTCGGATCAGTGGGGCAACATCACGATGGGAATCGACCTTGTCCGGAAGAAGCTAGGACGCCCCTCGTTCGGACTCACACTGCCTCTCATCACCAAGTCGGACGGCACCAAGTTCGGCAAGACGGAATCGGGGGCGGTCTGGCTCGATCCGAAGCGGACCAGTCCCTACCGCTTCTTCCAGTTCTGGCTGAATGCCGACGACCGGGATGTCATCCGCTACCTGAAGTTCTTCACCTTCCTGGGCCGGGATGAGATTTCGGCTCTGGAGGCGCAGCATCAGGCCGATCCTGGCAAGCGGGTGGCCCATCGGGCTCTGGCCCGGGCGATGACCGAGCTGATCCATGGGACCGAGGCGCTGGAGGAGGCGGTCCGAGCCAGCGAAATCCTGTTCTCCGGCGGCACGCTTGAGGGGCTGGGCGAGGGGACCTTCAACGAGCTGGTCGGTGAGATCCCCACCCGGCGCCTGGAGACCCCGCTCCCGGCGGAGGGAGGCCTTCCGGTGGTGGACCTCTTCGTCGCCTCGGGCCTCTGTCCCAGCAAGGGGCAGGGTCGCAAGGATCTGGAGGGTGGGGGGCTCTACCTGAACAACCATCGGGTCACCGAGGTGGCGCGGCTGGTGACGTCTCAGGATCTCCTGTTTGGCCGGCACCTGCTCCTCCGGAAGGGGCGGAAGAATTATGTGGTGATGACCATTGGCGGATAGCGTGACCTGAAAGGAGCGAATGATGAACCTGTTTGATCTGGGGGGTGAAGTGGCGGTGGTGGTCGGGGGGACGGGAGTCCTCGGAGGGGCCTTGGCGGAGGGACTCGCCGCGGCGGGAGCCTCGGTGGCCCTTGTCGGGCGCAATGTGGAGCGTGGAGAAGCCCGTGCCGACGTGATCCGATCCCGGGGTGGAAAGGCGCTGTTCCTGGCGTGCGACGCCCTCGACCGTGACGGGTTGCAACGGGTGCAGTGCACGGTCTCCGAGCGGCTGGGTCCCCCGACGATCCTGCTCAACGCCGCGGGAGGCAACGATCCGAAGGCGACGGTGACCGACCAGCAGGCGTTTGAGGAGCTTCCCCTCGAGGCGTGGCGTGGGAATTTCGATCTGAACCTGGTGGGAGGGGTGCTTCTTCCCTGCCAGGTGTTCGGGCCTGCCATGGCCAGGGCAGGCAGGGGCAGCATCATCAACATTGCCAGTGTCTCGGCCCATATCCCCCTCTCGAGGGTTGTCAGCTACTCCGCGGCGAAGGCGGCCGTTCTCAGCCTCACCCAGTTCCTGGCTCGGGAGTGGGCCGCGAAGGGCGTGAGGGTCAACTCGATCACGCCTGGTTTCTTCCCGGCCGATCAGAATCGGAAGCTTCTCTTCAACGACGATGGTTCCCCGACGCCTCGGACGCGTTCCATCCTGGGTCACACCCCGATGGCCCGATTTGGCCGTCCGGAGGAGCTGGTCGGCGCCGCCGTCTTCCTGGCCAGCGGCGAGGCCAGCGGGTTCGTGACGGGTACCGACATTCGGGTTGATGGAGGATTCCTGAGCCAGACGATCTGATCTGGCTCCCCACCGTCGCTTGTGCGTGATGCTTTACAGGGTGTGTGCGGAACGTAGCTTTCGCGCGTGCAGCTCACGGTCGACACCTTTGCCTCCGAGATGGCCGCCGCCTTGGCGAGCTATGATCGTCACGTGGTCTGTCTCGACAAGGTGCCTGAGGAGTGCGCGGCAACCCTGCAGTCCCTCATGGGCAAGGCGATCCACGCCTATCTGAACCGGGCTCCGGAGATGAGGCATGGCATCGCCCTCGACCGGCACGTGACCATCATCCTCAGCCAGTCGGAGGGAGACCGGCCGTTGTGTGGGATCTATTTCAACCTGCACTCGCCGTACACGAGGAAGCCTTCGCCGCGGGCCAGGGCGCGAAAGGTCTGAGCCTGTCCGCGTGGATCTGTCCCGGGGATCCGCTTGCGGTGTCCAGCGGGAGCCGGCTTCATCCCGGCATGCCCTGTTTCCTCCTCCGGGTCTTTCTTCTCGTCGGTCTGTTGCCGGCCCTCTCCGCCGTTCCGGAAGCCTGGCCCGGATTCCGAGGACCCGGAGGGCAGGGAGTCGCAGCCCCGGAGGCTCGTCCACCGGTCCGGTTCTCACCCACGGAGAACGTGGCCTGGTCCATCGAGGTCGCCCCCGGCAATTCGTCACCCATTGTCTGGGGTGACAAGATATTCCTTACCGCTTTTGCCGAAGGGCACTGTCTCGTGATCTGCGTGGATCGGAAGACTGGACGCCAACGGTGGCGTCGTGGGTTCCCAGCCTCTGCGGTCGAGGAGGTCCACCGATCCCTTGGCAGCCCCGCCTCGGCAACGCCGGTCACCGATGGACACCACCTCGTTGCCTATTTCGGATCCCTCGGACTCCTGGCCCTCGATCTCGAAGGCCAGGAGCTGTGGCGTCACCCATTGCCGCTGCCCCAGACGGAGTATGGGTCGAGCTCCTCGCCGGTCCTCCATGGGAATCGGATCTACCAGCTTCTCGACCAGGATGGGGACTCCCGCCTCGTGGCGGTCGACCTCCGGACCGGAAAGACTGTCTGGACCGTGGAGCGCCCCGAGATGCGTCGGGGCTTCGGCACGCCGGTCCTCTGGGAGCGGTCGGGTGTCACGGATCTGGTGGTTCCGGGGACCTTCTGGCTGATCGGATACCATCCCGATACTGGCGAGGAACGCTGGCGGGTCAGCGGACTCTCACGGATCACCTGCACTTCCCCGGTGATCGGCGATGGACTGCTGCTGACCTCGAGCTGGACCACGGGAGGGGATCGGACAGCCGATCGGATCACGATGCCGCCCTTCGACGAGGTCCTTTCCTCCTGTGATGTCGACCGGGACGGCGTGCTGACCTTCGAGGAGCTTCCGGAAGGGGCGGCCAAGCAGCGGTTCAAGCACCTGGATGGGAACAGGAACCGTCTCGTTGAGCGGTCGGAATGGGAGTCCATGGCCTTGATCTTTTCGAAGGTGGAGAACCAGTCGTTTGCCGTGGCTCCAGACGCGAAGGGCCGGATCTCGGACTCCGGCGTGCTCTGGCGGTTCAAGAAGGGCCT
>CAZZKQ010000342.1:0-4232 GCA_964654875.1 uncultured Verrucomicrobiota bacterium
ATCAACGACAGCGTTCGACACCCACTGGTATTTGAACTTCCGAATGAGGGCTTCATCGAGCTCGAGGTTGCCCTTGCGTCCACTCCGCTGGGCATATCGCGACCGGTTTTCCCTCTCGCGTTCCCCCTCCCGCCGCAGCTCCTTCTCGGGGACCTCACGGCCATCCACCTTGACGAGCCGCGCTTCTTGGACGGATCCGTGTCCCACCACCTCATGCTCCTTTGTCCGGCGTTTCTCCACCCGTCCACTCGAGTCGAGATCCTCCACCACCGTAAACCGACGCCACGTGTGCTGGAGCCCATTGTCATCCCCGAAACCCACCCGTGACCGTTCCACCATCCTCTCGATCACGACGTCGACCGCAGGCGGTGTCACAGCCGCGGTCTCCCCCGGGGCGGACAAACCGCGGCCCAGCATCAGGGCGATGCCTGCGAGAACCGAGGGGAGGCGTTTCATCGCCCCAGCGCTACCGTCATTCCTGGTGCCCGTCAAACCGGGGCTCCATGCCGGGAGTTTACGGATGGGCAACGCGACGGAATCACGCTTCCCTCGGAGGATGTTCTCGATCCGGCCACTGGCCATCCTCCTGGCCCTGTCTTGCGCGGTTGTCGCGGGGGAGTCCGGGGTCCGGCCGAACGTTCTGGTCCTGCTGTCCGACGACCAGCGGGCGGACACGATCGCGGCCTGGGGCAACCCCCACATCCAGACGCCGAACCTGGATCGTCTGGCGGCCCGTGGGGTGAGCTTCCGAAACAACTACTGCTTCGGCGGCAACAGCGGTGCCGTGTGCATTCCCAGCAGGGCGATGCTGATGAGCGGACGGACATGGTTCCGGGTCGGCCATGACCTCGAGGGGGTCGAGACCTTCCCGACCCGGCTGCGGAAGGCGGGATATCGGACCTTTGCGACGGGCAAATGGCACAACGGCCCGCCCTCGTTTCTCCGCAGCTTCGAGCAGGGACGTTCGATCCACTTCGGAGGCATGGACGACCACACCCGGGTCCGGATCCAGGACCTCAAACCCGACGGGACCTTCACAACGCCCAGATCCGCCGAACGCTTCTCGAGCGAACAGTTCGCCGACGAGGCCATCGGATTCCTCCGCGATCGGAAGCCCGGCGAACCGTTCCTCGCCTATGTCGCCTTCACGGCGCCTCATGATCCGCGCAACCCTCCCGAATCCTGGGGGGCACGCTATCGGTCGGCCCTCCCTCCCCTGCCCCGCAACTACCTGCCCCAGCATCCGTTCGACAACGGGCAGCTGGTGCTGCGCGACGAGAACCTGCTGCCCTGGCCACGCCCCCCGGAACTCCTGAGGGAACAGATCGCGGAGTACTACGGCCTGATCAGTCACATGGACCAGGAGATCGGCCGCATCCTCGATGCCTTGGACCGGTCCCCGGTGGGAACGAACACCGTGATCGTCTTCGCCTCGGATCAGGGGCTCGCCCTTGGAAGCCATGGACTGCTCGGAAAGCAGAATGTCTACGAACACAGCATGCGGTCCCCGATGATGATCGCAGGACCGGGGATTCCCGCCGGCCGGTCGGTCGAGGCGTTCACCTACCTGCTGGATCTCCATCCAACCCTCTGTGAACTGGCCGGCGTCGCTCCGGCGGAGGGCCTCGAGGGTCAAAGCCTGACGCCCCTCTGGAGCAGCAGTCCCACGCGGATCCGTGACACTGTGTTTCTCCCGTATCTCGACCTCATGCGGGCCGTCCGGGATGACCGGTGGAAGCTGATCTGCTATCCGCCGACGAACCACCGCCAGCTCTTCGACCTGCGGAACGATCCGGATGAGCGGGTCAATCTGGCCGGGGATCCCGACCGTGCGGCCGATGTCCAGCGGCTGCTCGGACACCTCAAGGCATGGCAGGATCGGGTGGGTGACACCCTGGCGTTGACCACAAACCGCCCGGCCCCGCTGATCCGGGATCTGACAGGCCTGAACCGCGAGCCCGATGGCTGGCAACCGCGCTGGATCGTGGAGAAGTATTTCAGGAATCCATGAGCGATCCCGGTGCACAGACCCGGGAATCGGAGGGTGTCGGGTCCGGGACACCCCGCCCCCGCAGCCTGATCGTGGGTTGCGGCTACATCGGCGAGTCGATCGCCCGGAGGCTGCTCGCATCCGGACACCAGGTCTTTGGACTCCGTCGATCCGAGCCCAAGTCCCTGCCGGTCGGACTGCCCTACACCCCCCTTCAAGCCAACCTGACGGAGCCGGGCTCCCTCGAGACCCTCGACGCCCTCGACGCACCGTTCGATTGCGTCGTCCTGTGCGCCTCGGCATCGGGCGGCGACGCCGAGGCCTATCGCCAGGTGTACTTCGAGGGGACAGGCCACCTCCTCGCGCGGCTGAAGGGACAGGCTCCAAAGGCGTTCGTCTACACCGGCAGCACCAGCGTGTATTCCCAGACCGACGGATCCTGGGTCGATGAGCTGTCACCGACGGAACCGGAGTCTGAATCGGGTCTCTGGCTGCTACGGACCGAGCAGAGGATTCTGGACGCCCATCGGGAGTGGGGGCTGGCCGGACGCATCCTGAGGGTTGCCGGGATCTATGGGCCCGGGCGGGGATCCCTGCTGCGCCGGGTCCTTTCGGGACAGGCCCACCTCGAGGGATCAGGCAACCACTGGACCAACCGGATTCACCGTGAGGACCTGGCCGACGCCGTCGTCGCGGTCCTCCAAAGGGGTAGGTCCGGCGAGATCTACAACGTGGCGGATCAGGAGCCGGCAACCCAGCGGTGCGTTCTCGAGTGGCTTTCGGAGCGGACCGGAATACCCCTCAGAGAGGGGACAAAGGAGTCCCCAATGGCGGGGAGGCGTCGACGTGGGGGCTCCAACAAGCGGGTCTGCATCGACAAGGTACGTCACGAGACGGGGTGGAGCCCCACCCGCCCCAGCTTCCGCGAAGGCTACATCGAGGAGCTCGAACACATTCGGGACCAGGGATCGACGGGATCCACCGGGGGCTGGAGGCCCCCATTCAGCCGAGGCGGAAGCTGATCTTCTGGACGACCTGACGTCCCAGGACGTGCTGGAGGCGCTCGAGGATCTCACGGCGACGATACCGGTTGAGTTCGTCCAGCCAGACGTTGCTGTCGACGGAGATGAAGAGGGTTCCCTTGACCAGGCCGGTGGGTTGGGCGTGCGCGGTGATGACGGGGTCGAGGGATCGGGTCCAGATCTCGAGGATCTGGGACTCCGCCTGCTTGCGCTCGAGATGGAGTCCCTGGAGAACCCGGGGCAGGACGTCGCCGACGGACCGACCGCGGATCTCCCGGGCCTTCTCCAGTTCCGTCAGATCGATCCGACGCCATTCGGTGATCGCCTGCCTGCGGGATCGGGGCGACGAGGCCGGTCGAGGGCGGTTGGAGGACGACGGGGGCATGGAACTTCCTGACGCCCCACCCCACCGGCTTGGGAACCGCCTGGCCAGCACTTTTTCGATTCCCGGTCCCTTGGTGATTTGCCACGCTCCACGACATGCCTCGGCTGCGTCATCTGTCGTTCCTCCTTGCCCTCGGGTTCTCGCTCCTCGGCGCCTTCGGGGCCGAGTTCAAGCTGATCACCGGTGACGTGTACCGCGGGGAGCTCTCGGTGGCGGACAACGAGGGTGTCGTGATCCGTCTCGAGACCGGCGAGTTCTCACCCCGAATCGACTGGGCGAAGCTGAGCGACGACACGCTGCGGATCCTGGCGGAGAACCCCAAGGCGAAGCGGTTCGCAGAACCCCTGATCGAACCCGCTGTCGAACTCCTCCAGAAACCGGCTCCGCCCATCACGATCCGACCCGTGGCAACCCGGGTCACCCTTCCCGAGACGAAGAAGGGTCTCTGGGTGGCATTGACCTCCCCGACGGGACTGGTGCTCCTGCTGGCCCTGTTCTTCGCCAACCTCTACGCCGCCTTCGAGGTGGCCCGGTTCAAGTGGCGTCCGGTGGGACTGGTCTGCGCGCTCTCCGCGGTGCTGCCCGTGATGGGCTGGGTGATCTTTCTGGTCCTGCCCAGACGGGCGGCTCCGGAGGAGGAGAACGCGACGGAGACGGCGGTCTCCCAGACCAACCTGACCGCTCCAACCTCCGTCACCGACGCCGCGAAATCGGGCGGTGCCGCGGCGCTCGGCCTGTCCAAGAGCAGCAGCGCCGGTGGCAACGAGGGGCTCCCCAAGGTGTTCCGACGCGGTGAAACCACCTTCAACCGCCGGTTCTTCGAGACCCAGTTCCC
>CAZZKQ010000343.1:0-4232 GCA_964654875.1 uncultured Verrucomicrobiota bacterium
AGCTCGACGACCTTCGGGCAGTCGCCGATCAGGTGCTCCAGCCGGTAGGGCTCCCCCGCCCTCGCCTTGAGGGCGGCGTTCTCCACCAGGAGCTGGTGCCGCTCCGCACACCGGGCCACCGCATGGAGCAGCTCCCCGGGCTCGAACGGCTTCGCCAGATAGTCCACCGCCCCGTTCCGGATCGCCTCGACCGCCAGCTTGGGCGTGGCATAGGCCGTGATCATCAGCACGGGAACCTGCGGATGACGCTTCGCCACCTCCTTCAGGAACTCATACCCGCTCATCCCACCCAGCCGGGCGTCGCTGATCACGAGGAAGGGCTCCTCGGCCGCGATGGCCTTCAGGGCGGACTCCGCCGACTCCGCCAACCGGACCTCATAGCCCTCGTCCCGCAGCACCGTCTCGAGGGTCAGCCTCATGTTCTTCTCGTCGTCCACGACGAGCAATGGCGGGAGTTTCATGTCCGGAGGCGCATGAGTGAACGGGCCGGCAGGGTAACGGTGAACCGGGTGCCCGTTCCAGGCTCCGATTCCACGCCCACCGTCCCGCCGTAGAGCTCCGTGTTGTTCGTCACGACGGCCAGACCCCGTCCCGTGCCCCGGTTCTTGGTGGTGAAATAGGGCTCGAAGACCTGCTTGAGACGTTCCGGAGGAATCCCCGGCCCCGTGTCGCGGACCGTCACGACGACCGAGAAGTCGGGACCGGTCCGGGTCGAGAGGAACAGCTCACCACGCCCCTCCATGGCCTCCCGGGCATTGGTGAGGAGGTTGGCGAACACCTCCGCGAAATGACCACGTTGACCCAGCAGCTGCGGCAGTCCGGGGGTGTAGTCACGGTGGATCCGGATGCCGAACTTGGCGCCCTCGGGCAGGACCTCCGCCACGGCCCGGTCCAGCTCGTCGTTCAGATCCACCCGCTCCACCCGGCCCTCCGAGAGCCGCGCGTAGCCCATCAGCTCCGTGATGATCCGGTCCGACCGCCCCACCTCCTCCTGGATGATCGAGATCTGCTGGGTGATCTTCTTCCCCTCCTTCACCGTGCGCCGGAGCGTGAACGCCGCATTGTTGATCACCCCGAGCGGGTTCTTCAGCTGGTGCGCGATCTCCGCCGCCAGACGTCCCGCCGCCTCCAGCTGCTGCTGCTTGATCTGGAACTCCCGGGCATCCAGCTCCCGCTGTCGCTGCCGGTCCGCCAGGATCTGGATGCCCGCGCAGCAGACCGTCAGCAGCAGCAGCAGCAGCATGCGCAGGATCAACGACTCCGTGATCGGTGCGCCCCCCTCGTCGAAGAATCCACCCGACACCGTCCCGCGCCCGGTCGTCCGGATCAGCTCCAGTTCCGTCCCGGCCACCCAGTGGTCCAGGACCCCCGCCAGCAGATAGCCGAGGCTCACCACGAGGTTGATCGTGATCTGCACGTCCGCGCTCGGGATGACCGCGGCGTTGCGCACGACCAGCCCCAGGAACGCCCAGTACAGGATGCTGTCATACCCCCCCGTGACGAGGGTGAGCAGCGACAGCATCGCACCGTCGAGGATCGCCATCGCCGAGGTCACCGGGATCAGCAGGCGGGTCGACACCTCCTCCATCTCCCAGTGGATGAGTCCCGCCCCGACGCTCAGGGCGAAATAGAGGAGGAAGAAGGTGCGGACATAGCCCAGGACCTCCTGCTGGATCCCGGGCAGGTCCCCCAGCCAGCCGGAGAAGAAGAGGAGGAAGGTGAGGAACACCAGGATGATCCCCTTGACCGGGATCCCGACACCCCGCTCCACGAAGCGGATCCGATCGTGGACCATCTCCTGCGGCGGGGGAGGCACCGCGGCCAAGGCACGGAGCCACGACCATGCCCCACGCAGATCAGGAAGGGTCCGGGTCATCGACAGGTCCTCCGCACCGCGTCCGACGGCGGGTCCACCGGACGGCCGTGAAGCCCGGCGACGGGGATCCGCACGACGGGGCCGGAGCGCTTCATCCCGGTCCCGGGGTCAGTTCCAAGGCACGGGCCACGATGCCCTCCACCGGCCAGAGCCGACCCACACCCTCGTAGCCACATGAAAGCATCCCCTCCTCGGGCCCGATGAAGTCGACACCGCGGGACCGCAGGGTGGCGACATGACCCTGGGTCGCGGGATGCTGCCACATCCGCCCGTTCATCGCCGGAGCGACCAGGATCCGGGCCTTCGGGTTCAGCGCCAGTGCGATGCACCCCAGGGCGTCGTCCGCCAGGCCCAGTGCCATCTTCGCGATCGTCTGCGCCGAAGCCGGGGCCACCAGCAGCAACGACGCCTCGTCCGCCAGGCGGATATGCACCGGGCGCCATCCCTCCTCCTCATCGTACAGATCGGTGACCACAGGGTTCCGCGACAGCGTCTTGAACGGCAGCGGCAGCACAAACCGCTGGGCATCCCGCGTCAGCACCACGTTCACCGACCGCCCCGCCTTCGTGAGCTGGCTCGCCACGTCGATGGCCTTGTGGGCGGCGATGGATCCCGTGACACCCAGGACGACGAGCGGTGAGGAGGCCATGACGGATCGAGGCTAGCCCTCAGTCGGCAAGTTGGAAGTCCTGACGGTCCCGACGCAGCGCCTCGGCGTCGTGGATCGCCCGCAGCCGGGCCAGATCCGACTCCCGGGTATCGCTCAGGAGCAGGTAGTCGAACTCCGTCCACCGCGCCGCCTCCGAGCGGGCGGACTCCAGTCGACACCGGAGCGAGTCCTCAGAATCCGAAGCCCGACCCCGCAGGCGCTGCTCGAGCTGGGACATTGTCGGAGGAGTCAGGAACACCGTCACCAGTGCCTGGGCCAGGATCGGATCCGACTGCGCCGCCCTGCGGACCAGGTCGGCACCCTGGACATCGATGATCAGGAGCACATCCCTGCCCTCGCCCAGCAGTTCGAGGACGCTCGACTTCAACGTCCCATAGCTCCGCCCATAGACGGTTGCGTGCTCGAGGAACTCCCCGCGTCCGACCCTGGCGGCGAAGTCGTCGGCCGAGAGGAAATGGTAGTCAACGCCCTGGACCTCCGCGCCGCGCGGGGCCCGGGTGGTGCAGGTGGTGACCCTGCGGAGATTTGGGGCGTGTCCCAGCAGGGCCTCCCCGACCGTGGTCTTCCCGGCACCCGACGGGGCGGACACGAGGAGGATGAATGGGGTTCTGCGGTTCATTCGACGTTCTGGACCTGTTCCCTAAACCGTTCGAGTTCGGTCTTCAAGCCCACCACGTCGACCGCGATCTGCGCGTCGTTCGCCTTGGAACCGATGGTGTTGACCTCGCGGTGGATCTCCTGGGCGAGGAAGTCGAGCTTCCGTCCGACAGGGTCCCGGCTGCATCGACAGTCCTCGAACTGGACGAAATGGCTCTCGAGGCGCGCCAGCTCCTCGCTGATGTCGGACCGGTCGGCGAACAGCACCAGCTCCTTGAGCAGCCGCTCGTCATCGGTCTTCACCCCCTCGAGCCCCGCTGCATGGATTCGCTGAAGCAGGCCCTCGCGATATCGCTTCCGGACCTCTGGAGCGCGGTCGCGGACGCGTGCGGTGGCCGAGCGGAGGGCCCCGATGCGTTCGACCAGATCCCGTTCGAGCGCCCCTCCCTCGCGGTCCCGTGTGGCGTTGAAGTCCTGGAGCGCGGACCTCACTGCGGCCTGGATGGCCGGCCAGAAGGCCTCGGCGTCGGCGACCGGGGATCCAGGACGCAGCACCCCGGGACACCGAAGGAGGGCATCGAGCGTGACCGCCCCCTCGAGCCGGAGGTCCTTGGCAAGGGATCCGAGTTCCCGGGCATAGGCCTCGGCGAGTGGACGGTTCAACTGCAGGGCGAGGGCATTGGCGGGGAGGTCGAGATCCACCCGGACCTCGACCCGACCGCGGGACACCTCCCGCAGGACCTCCTCGCGGACCCGGGATTCCAAGGGTTCGAGCTCCGGCGCGAGGCGGGTCTGCACCTCCGCCTGCTTGCGGTTGACGGAGCGGATCTCGACCCCCACACGGACCCCATCCGCCACATGGACACCACGGCCAAAGCCGGTCATTGAACGCATGCGGAAAAGCTGACCGGCAGCTGCAACCAACGCGAGCGCGAACCCGATCAGGGCGGGGCACGCGGAGCAGAAGGGACTCACTCGCCGACGCGTCCGAGGAGATGAGGGAGACAAAGACAGGGGCGATGCCGGCAGGGCTGTGCTCCGTCACGGCCCCATCTCGATCCGCCACACGTGGCGCACCCGTGAAGGGAG
>CAZZKQ010000344.1:0-4194 GCA_964654875.1 uncultured Verrucomicrobiota bacterium
TGGCAGATCTCCTACGCCGAGTTTGTCATCACCCCGACGCTCTGGCCGGATTTCCGGAAGCCGCAGCTGGCCGAGGCCCTGGAGGAATACGCCCGACGCCATCGGCGGTTCGGGGGGGTCTGAGCCGGGTTCAGAAAGCCTGTCGCAGCGCGGCGATCAGATAGACGATACCGCCGACGGCGACGACGACCGAGCCTGCGCATCGTATCGTCGTGGCCACCCCGAGGCCCCAGCGGGATCGCCCCGCGCGGAGCAGTCCCCAGGCGGGCACCCCGAGGCACACGTGGCCGATCTCGACCCCGAGGCAGAATGCGCCAATCGCGAGGGTGACGTGCCATCCCGATGCCGTTCCCAGTGCCTCGCCGAGTCCTCCCGCAAACCCAAGGCCATGCACGAGCCCAAAGCCGAAGGCGATCCAGACGCGGCGCGGATCGTGGTCCGGCCGCCGTTCGAGGAGATTCATGAGGGCCACCACCACGATGCTTCCGGCGATGAGCGGTTCCACGATGGCTGAGGGCACCCGGACCCACTGCAGCGCAGCGAGGGTGATCGTGATCGAATGGGCGAGCGTGAAGGCGAGGAGGATCGCAAGGAGAACCCGAATCGGCGGCATCGCGAGCACCAGTGCGGCAAGGAAAAGCAGGTGGTCGTATCCGTGCAGGATGTGATGGATCCCAAGCCGAAGGTAGTCGAGGACCGGTGGCATTCCCGTGCCGCGGCTCCGAGGAGCCGGGACTGGTGCAGGGCTATCCGGCCCAGGGTCCACTGCCGGGGCGGGTTCCTCTCCCAGCACGAGGTGGTAGGGGAGGTCCGCACGCACGATCCCGGCCCCCAACTCACGCCCCTTTGAGTCCCGGATCAGCAGGGAATAGGTCACGTCCCAGGGCGTCCCGGGGGCATAGATGGATCCCTTCAACGTCTGCTGGCGGAATTCAACGTCCCGCACGGGTCCCGGGACCTCGCATTCGAGGTCGAACACGGCATGGGTCTGGTCGAGGAAGAACGGCGAGTCCGGTCCGGGTCCCTCCGCCCCTTCGGCCTCCAGACGTGCGTCGAGCACGGTGACCGGCAGGGGCTTGCCGTCGGCCACGATGGAAATCGACCGCATCAGGGTCGGTCCGTAGTGCGGAATCCACTCAAGGAGTTCCTCCAGCCGAGGGGTCCCGGAACCCGTCCCGCGACCTCGGGCGATTGTGATCTCACGCAGGGTTGCCGTGACCCGGCACAGGATGCGCCGCTCCTCCATCACCACCCACCAGGAGTCCTGGAGGAAGGGGTGGGCCGCCACCCGTGGAATCATGGAGAGCAGCATCCACCCCAGCACCCAGATGAGCCCTCGGATGAGGCGATCCTGACCGCGGTGCCGCCGTGCCGGGATCAAGCGGGCTCCTGCTGGCTGATGCAGTGGAACGACCCGAGTCCCCAGATGAGGTCCAGGGAGTCGATGCCCACCACCTTCCGATCCGTGAACTGCCGCTGCAGCCGCTCCAGCGCGATGGCGTCGTTCGGGTCGCGGAAGGTCGGCACGATCACCCGGTCGTTGGCGATGTAGAAGTTGGCGTAGCTCGCGGGGAGACGCTGGTCCTCGACCTCGATCCGGCGCGGCATCGGGAGCTCGACAATCCGGAATGGCTGTCCGTCGTGGTCCCGCATGTGCCGGAGACGTTCAAGGTTCTCCTGGAGAACCCCGTGGTTGGTGTCCGCCGGGTCCTCCTCGACCACCGTGACGATCGTGTCGCGGGCGACAAAGCGGGCCAGGTCATCGACGTGTCCGTCGGTGTCGTCCCCCTCGATGCCATCGCCGAGCCAAAGGATGTTTCGGACCCCGAGGAACTCCCTGAGGTATCCCTCGATCTGTCCCTTGTTGAGGTGGGGATTCCGGTTCGGGTTGAGCAGGCAGGCCTCGGTGGTCAGGAGGGTTCCGACACCGTTCACCTCGAGCGAGCCGCCCTCCATGACGATGCCCGGTTCGAACAGTGGCAGTCCCCGGAGCCGGGCGACATGGGTCGGAACCTGGTCGTCGAGGTCAAAGGGAGGATATTTGTTGCCCCACGCGTTGTAGCCCCAGTCCACAACGGCATGGTCCCGGGACCCCTCCCCTCCGCGGACGAGGAAGATGGGCCCGTGATCCCGGCACCAGGGCTCGTAGGCGCGGAATGGATGGAGATGGACACGATCGAGACGCACATGGTGGCGACGAAGGACCTCATGGATGGTCGCCGCGAGGTCGTCGTTCCAGACGTTGATGTGGACCTCCTCGCATTGGCTCAGGTGGAACACGAACTGCCCGTAGACGTCGGGGATGGGCTCGTAGGCTCCCGGAAAGCTGATGCCGTCGGGTCTCGGCCAGGTCAGCCAGGTGGCCTTGTGGGGTTCCCACTCGGCGGGCATCCGATAGCCGAGTTGAAGGGGGGTCTTCGCGCTGCTCATGGTGGAAGTGTGATGGGGTGATGTCCGATTGCCCAGAGGGGAACCGTTCGGGGAGAGATTGAGGGGCTGGGAAGCCCGACCGCGGGGACGATCGATCGCTGGAGCGCGGGATCAAGCGAGCCGTACCACCATTGCGGTGGTGTTGTCCCGGCCATCGCGATCCACGGACGCCTCGACCAGGGCCTTGGCGGGATTCGTGTCTCCCTGACTCCCGGAGCGGAGAAGATCGACGATCTGATGGGGGTACAACCCCTCCGAGAGGCCGTCGGAACACAGCAGGAAGAGGTCGCCGGGTCGGTGTTCGAGGCGGCCGATCTGGGGGTCGACGAACTGGTTGCCGCCGCCCAGTGCCTTCTGGAGGACATTGCGCCGTGGGTGGGACCGGGCCTCGCGTTCGGTGATCTTCCCGTTGCGCAGGAGCCAGCCCACATGGGTGTCGTCGTGGCTCAGCTGCCGCAGCTCCTCGGTCCCCTGGGGCAGATGGTAGATCCGGCTGTCCCCGATGTGCGCGTAGTACAGCCAGTCGGGGGTGAACCAGCAGAGGCTCAGCGTGGTCTCCATCCCGGAGCATTCGTCATAGCTCTCCCCGAGGTACACGATGGCCTTGTGGATCTTGATGAAGAGTTCGCCGAGGACATCGGAGACTCCGGCTTCGAGTCCCTTGGCCTGCTGCTGGAAGCTGCGGGGCAGGAGCCTGGTGATCTGTTCGACAGCGATCCTGCTCGCGATCTCACCGGCCTTGGCCCCGCCCATCCCGTCGCAGACCGCGAAGGCCCGATCGACATTCTCCAGGGATCCCTCACCGATCTTGCCGAGGAGATGGACTTCCTGGGCATCGAACTCGAGACCGAGGAATGCATCCTCGTTGTTGGCCCGCACCTTTCCGCGATCCGTCCATCCATGCCAGATGAGCTGGGGCACCTTAGTGGTCGATTCCATGGGTCTTGGGCGGATCCGTGAGGAGTGCGGCGAACTCGAAGTCGATGATGCAGAAGCGGCCATCCGATCTCCTATAGGTGATGTTGCGCTTGTCGGGATCCTCGTGGCGGACCCCAAAGGCTTCCAGCTCGGCAAACAATTCCCGTTCACGCTCCGGATCGAGGTGGTCCACCCGGGCGCCGCAGTTCGTGGTCACGATCCGCAGCTGGCCCTCGTCGGCCTCGAGAAGACGCGGCACGAAGGGGCATCCCCGCTCCTCGAGGTGCCGCAGGACACGGACCTCGTTGGTGAACCGGCCGGTGGCGTCCGGTCCGTGGTAGACCTTGATGACCCGCCCGTCGAAGGTGAGCTGGACCGTGGATCTCAGGGTGTCCTTGACCTTGATCATGTGGGTATGGGGTCCATGGCGGGTTGCCTCGCGGAATGCCCCGGAGAAATAGCGCATCCCCTCCGATGTCGGAATGCAGTTCTGGTGAAATCTGACCAGCATGTCCAAAGCCGGCCAGCCGCACCCGGCGGGTGGTCTCCGGGTCTCCGAGGACCCCGATGTGTGGAGCCGCATTGAAAACAGGGGCTGATCCGGGGTTCGTCTTCCGCGGAGCGGGTGCGGGGCTTGACGTGGCACCCGAGGTGCTCCTCCATTCGGACTCTCGTTCCGAGACCAAGACTCAAACCAAAGCCTCATTACCATCCATGGCGAAGTACAAACTAGAATACATCTGGCTGGACGGCTACCAGCCCACCCCGAACCTCCGCAGCAAGACCAAGATCGAGGAGTCCAGCAGTTTCCCGAAGCTTGAGCAGCTCCCGTTCTGGGGCTTCGAC
>CAZZKQ010000345.1:0-4181 GCA_964654875.1 uncultured Verrucomicrobiota bacterium
GCCCCCCCGGATGATTGGGAAGGCTGCCACGGAGGTGGTGTCGGAGCGGCAGGAGCACCAGGCGCTCGTGCCGGCGCTCGTAGGCCAGGTGGAGGAGTCGACGACGCTCGAGTTCCCCAAAGGCCAGGATCTCCCGGACCAGCGGCTCGATGCACTCCGCAGGGGTCGACTCCAGGGATCGGGCCCCGAGTCCGACCACCTGCAGGGCATCGAAAACCGCCGCCTGTGCGGCAAGATCAGCGTTTGGAAGGGCTTGGAGCGGGATCGAGCGCCACGAGTTGGATGCGCCCAGCACCGCGCGGGTCGCGATTCCCGTGAGCACCAGTCGGACGGCGGTGAACTCCAGCAGGGAGCACCGGAGGCGCACATGTGGGGCCAGTTCCGGATGCTCCTCCAGCTGCCGAACCATGCCGGCCCATCCCGGAAGGGCCAGGAGTTCGGCCGCGATCAGGTCGGCCGAATCCCCGGGGTGGATTCCCAGTTCGGTGATGGCCTGATGAAGGGCTGCGGAGGCGGAAAGGTGTTCGTTGGCGAAGGTCCTGAAACGGTTTCCCAGTCCGGCAAGACCCACCGGATCGGGAAGTCCTGGCTGTGACAGGACCTGGGTGACCGCCGCAAAAAACCCCCGGTCCCGATCCGGCATGGGCCAGTACGAGACCCCCTGGTCGAGGTAGGCCGACGTCAGGCGGATGAGCAGAGGGTGGACGACGGCATCGAGGTCGATTCCGAGCGAGGACCGGATTGCTTCGGTGGGGCGTCTCCAGTCCGTCGGTGCCGCGGGGGGCGGCTTCGGGGTCCATCTCACGACGAAGTTCCAGAGGTCGCGCGGGGATTCCCCGGACAGGCCGCGGAGGGAGTCAGGCGACAGGTCCCTCCGGAACCGACTGAGCCAGTCCCCTTCCTCAAGGTGCCACCGAAGCACGGGCTCGGGGATGCTGCGGACACCGGTGACCAGGATCCGTTCCCGGAGCTGGCGACGGGTGAGCTTTCCGGACAGGAGAACGGCATCGGGTTCCTGCTCGACGACGTGGCGGATGTCCTGAGGCAGGATCCGTCCTGATGCGAGTGCGGCTTGGTACGCCGTCTCGGTCAGGAAGGGCTGGGCGTTGAAGAGGGTGGAAGCCTCGACGACGGCGGATTCGAACGGCTGGTTCTGGAAGGCATGGAGGGTGTTGTGGTGGATGAACACCCCGATGGGGCCCTGGGACGGGAGCAGGTGGGCCGCGTGTTCGACGGCATGGAGGAGATCCGCGTGGGGATCGTTGCCTCCTGCTGCCGCATGCGCCATCGACGTGGATGCCATGAACGGGTCACTTCAGCATGACACTGTGCCGTCCGCCATCCCGCGAACAGGTCAAAACAGGACCCGGCCGCAGGGGATCCCCCTCGAGGGGTGCCCGGATACCCTGCGGAGGGGATAGCCAATGAGGAACGCCGATCACTAACGTCCGGAGAACCGCACGAGGAATCCCATGGCATCCACCGCATCCACCAGTCCACGGCCGACCACTCCGGCACCCGTCGGCAACTTCGAGAGCTTCCGTCGGTACATGTCCCAGGATCTCCTGTCCGGGTTCCTGGTCTTCCTGATCGCCCTGCCGCTGTGTCTGGGGATCTCGATCGCCTCGGGAGCACCGCCGATCGCCGGCATCTTCACGGCGGTGGTGGGGGGGATGCTGACTCCTTTCTTCAGCAACTCCGAGCTGACCATCAAGGGACCGGCCGCGGGCATGATCGTGATCGTCCTCGGGTGCATGCAGGAACTCGGTTATGAGAAGGCCCTTGCGGTTGGGGTGGTCGCCGGCGCGGTCCAGATTGCCTTCGGCCTCCTGAGGCTCGGTGTCCTCGGTGAGTTCTTCCCCGTGGCCGCGGTGCACGGGATGCTGGCTGCGATCGGCGTGATCATCATGTCGAAACAGACCCACGTCGCCCTGGGCGTCGTCGCCCAGGCCCGGGAACCACTCGACCTCATCGCCGAGATTCCTGACAGCATCCGTCACCTGAACCCGGAGATCGCCGTCATCGGTCTGGTATCACTGGTGATCCTCTTTGGCCGCCTCTTCATCAAGAACAAGACCCTCCAGAAGATCCCGGGTCCGCTGCTGGTGCTGCTGGTGGCCACCCCCATCGGACTGATGTTCCACCTCCAGGAGACCCACACCTACCGGTTCCACGGCCATGAGTATGCCGTCGGCCCCAAGTTCCTGGTGGCGCTTCCGATGAGCATGATTTCGGCGATCAAGTTCCCGGACTTCTCCGCAATCCTCACCGGCGCCTCACTCAAATGGGTGACGCTCTACGCCCTGGTGGGGACGCTCGAGTCGCTCCTGAGCGCCAAGGCGGTTGACCTCATCGATCCGTGGCAGCGTCGGACGAATCTCGATCGGGACCTGCTGGCGGTCGGCATCGCGAACACGCTGGTCGCGGGAATCGGCGGACTGCCGATGATCTCCGAGATCGTCCGCTCCTCCGCCAACCGGAACAACGGGGCCCATACCCGCTGGGCCAACTTCTGGCACGGGCTCTTCCTGCTGGTGCTCGTCGCCAGCGTGCCGTGGCTGCTCAACTACATCCCGCTGGCGGCCCTGGCGGCGATGCTGGTGTTCACCGGCTTCAACCTCGCGGCACCCAAGGAGTTCTTCCACATGTGGGAGATCGGGCGCGGCCAGCTGCTCGTGTTCGTGGTCACGATGATCACCACCCTGGCGACGGATCTCCTCATCGGTGTCGGGGCCGGAATCGCGATGAAGATCCTCCTCCACGTCCTGTCGGGCGTGTCGCTGACCAACCTCTTCTCACCTCGGCTGTCAGTAGAACAGTGCCAGACCACCGGCGTAGAGATCGTCCGCCTGCGCGACTCGGTCGTGTTCAGCAACTGGCTCGGGATCCGTCGTCGTCTGATCGACATGAAGCATCCGAAGGTGAGGGTGGATCTCTCCGGTACCCGGTTCGTGGACCACACCGTGCTCAAGAAACTTCAGGAAATGGCCCATGACTGGTCGCTTGAGAACCGGGAGCTGCTGATCGACGGGTTGGACGGGCACACGCCCGTGTCGAAACACCCGCAGGCGGCGCGAAGACGGCATTGAGGTCGAAGGGGCTCTGCTTCATCCTGAATCCCTATGGTCCCAATCCTCCACTGGCTCCGGTCCGGGTTCCTTGCGCTGGTCCTGGCCTCGGCGGTCTGCAGGGCCCAGGAGACCGACTGGAACAACAACCTGTGGTTCCAGTATTTCGGGGACCATCCGATCGGGACCAACGGCTGGGGGGTCCATCTGGAGGGACAGGTCCGGCTGGCTGACATGGGGAACCGCTGGCAGCAGCTCCTCGCCCGGCCTGGAGTGAACTACGAGATCAACCCGTCCGTGATGCTGTCGGCCGGCTACTGCTTCATCGAGGCCTATCCCTACGGCGGATTCCCGGTTCCACACCAGTTCCCCATCCAGGCCACCTGGGAACAGGTGCTGTGGCGGGCAGACTTCCTCGGCCTGCGCTGGGTCCAGCGGTTCCGTCTCGAACAGCGTTGGATCGGCGTCATGGCACCCCAGACCGATGGGGGGTGGGCGGTCGCCGACTGGCGCTATGAAAACCGGTTCCGCTACATGCTGCGGACCACCATCCCGTTCAGGAAGCAGAGCCCGTGGTATGTGGCACTCTGGGACGAGGTCTTCATCAACTTCGGCGAGAATGTCGTCCTGAACCAGTTCGACCAGAACCGGGCCGCGGTGGCCCTGGGCCGGAAGCTGTCCAAGACCGTGAACCTCGAGGTCGGCTACATGCTCCAGACGATCCAGCGCCGCGGGGGACGCATCTGGGAGCAGAACAACACCGTCATGGTGTCGCTGTTCTCGACGACCCCGTTCTGACCCGCCGGTCAGCGTTCCCCTGGGCCGTTCCGCGGGATCTCCACCCTCAGGCAAAGTCCCCTGGGCTGCCGGGATAGGACCTCGAGTTCGCCCCCGAGCATCCGGGCGCGTGCCCTCATGCTGGTCATCCCCAGGCCCGACTGCGGATGGGCCCACTGGGTCGGATCGGGCAGTCCCCGTCCATCGTCCTCGACCGTCAGGACAACGCTTCCCGGGCTCATCTCGAACCGGATTGACGCCTCGGAGGCGCCCGAGTGGCGAGCGATGTTGGTCAGCGCCTCCTGGCAGATGCGGAAGAGATGGGTCTCCACCTCC
>CAZZKQ010000346.1:0-4175 GCA_964654875.1 uncultured Verrucomicrobiota bacterium
AGGCGTACTGGAGCAGGGCGTTGGAGTAGGCCGCAGTGCCCACGGCCGGCAAACTGCCCCCGCCCCACGTGGCCAAGCCCGAACCGCCGCCGCTGGGAGCCACAGTAATCGTGATGATGCTGGTATTGGTCGTGGGACCGCTGGAGATCACATTCACCGCCTTGATGGTGACCGGGAAGATTCCCGAGGCAGTCGGGGCGCCCGTGATGCCCAAGGCGAAATGCCCGTCTTTAATGGCATGGGTTTCGGGGAAAGGATACGTGACCACAATGATGGGCCCAAAGCTCATCCCAGCCGGAAGATCAGAAACCTCGAAATAAGTGGGGCTGTTGGTGTAATCAACCAACAGATTTGTGGCGGAGTGTTGGGTGGCGTTGAAAGATATCGGCCCGGAGATACTGGGCGGGTTTTGAGCCACATTCGCCTGCGAAGAATTGACCGTAAGGTTGAAGGTGAGATTGGTAGACCCGGCGCTGTTGGATGCCGTCACCGTAATCGCACCGCTGTTCATCGTATCAATCGGCGCACCGATGATATATCCGTTCACCACTTGGCCCTGCACCACGTTGGTGACCCAAAGGCCCCGGGGTAAGCCGCTGGCCGCATAAGAAGCTTGGGCATCCAGGGTCATCGCCGTGGTGTAGTTGGCGACCTGAAGCATCAGGTTGGGGGGCGAAACAGTACCCCAAGGAAAAATCTCGTTAAAACTCACCACGGGATCCAACACAACCGCAAACTGGTCGATGCTTGAACTAGAGGAAGAAAGAGGTCCGGCTGGCTTCGCGACCGCCGCAGTGATGTTGAAGACGCTAGTGGAGGATGCGTTGGTGCTGAGGGCCGAGGTGAGATTGTTGTACACCACGTCGACCGCGACCGTCCCGCCCTGCGGCAGGCTGCCGGAAGGCGTGGGCACGGTGACCATGAGGTTCGTGTAGGGATAGGCCGGGGGCGTGGCCACGGGAACGTTGGTCGCTGAGGCCGCATTCGCCAAAAACGTCACATTGGTGACCCCATAGAAGAAGCCCTGCAAGACCACGGAGGATCCCGGT
This sequence comes from uncultured Verrucomicrobiota bacterium, assembly GCA_964654875.1. Classification (GTDB taxonomy): domain Bacteria; phylum Verrucomicrobiota; class Verrucomicrobiia; order Limisphaerales; family UBA9464; genus UBA9464. The sequence goes on from CAZZKQ010000346.1 coordinate 1,050, forward strand.
GAGCCCCCGGTGATCGCCCCGCCGCCGGTGCTGGCAAAGCCCGTAACCAACGGCATGGGAATCCCGAAGTTCGTGCTCCATCCCGCCCCGTTGGTGATGACGGTGGGCGGATGGGCGGCCGTGTTGGTCCAGACCCGCTGGGCCGCGACACTACCCACGAAGCCGGTGGTCGTTGTCCAGTTGGTCGGCACGGTCACGGTGATGTTGGAATTATCCAAAATCGTGAAATTCGTGGTGGCCAGACCGTTGGCAAAAACGACTTGGTTCACCGGGGCAACCGAGCCGCCATAATTCAGAAAGTTCGTCCCCTGCAGGGTGATGGTCTCCCCGGGAAACGCCACCGCCGCAACATGGGGCGGCCGGGGATAGGTGTTGGTCACAGTGACGTTGGTCACGTACGGGGTTGTGTCCACTGGCAACACGTAAAGTGGAACGGTGGTGATGGTGGCGTCGTTGCTGCTGTACGCAGACAGCCCGAAATTCAGGGACCCCGTGTTGTTGGTGTTGTCCGGACTCACCAAGGTTCCGGTGATCGTCAGGGTGGCGGGATCCCAGGTCAGGCCCGCCGGCAGTGAACCCACGTAGACCCCGCCTCCGTTGGTGTTGGCTGCCTGGACTTGGAATGAGGGAAATTGCACCTGGGGCTGAAGCGGAGCCGTCGGGCCGGGCCCCGCATTCGTCATCTGCAAAACGATCATGTGGGTGTTGGTGGGCATGTGCGGCGAAGGAACGCTCCCCGACCAGGTTTGTGGCTGATACTGGTAAAAGCTCGTGCTGAGGACGCCGTTGGTGCTGATCCCGGTCACGGTGGGTCGGGGCCCGGTGGGCGTTGCCGGCAGGGCAACGTCACGAATATAGATCTCCATGATGGCGGCATTGTTGGTGTTCGCCTCGCTCAACGGCATCCCCGGCGAGAAACCCACATAGCGCATCCGGTCGCTGATCGCATGGCTGTAGATGGTCTCACCGATCTGGAACACCCCGTTCCCGTAGGTGCAGTAGAAGCCGTCATCGGGCGTGCCGCGGTTGTTTCGGTAGAGGCCGTTGGTCTGGTCCCACCACTGGTCGGAGTTCATCAGACCGATGACCGTGTCAGGGGATCCGGTGTTGGTGTTACCAGTCAGGCCCCCGGAGGCGTTGTAGGTCCAGCCGTTGGTCCAACCCTTGACCGGGCTCTGGACGAAGCCGGCGTTGAAGCCAAAAGCGATCTCATTGAGGAAGGCGTCCAGCACGTAGGCGGTGAAGTTCGCAGAGGCCGTCCGGCTTTGCCCGGAATTAAGATAACTGGCCAAACCCGTCCACCAGGCCTCGTTGGTCTGGCCGTTCACGTAGAAGGTCGCATAGCCGGTGTTCACCCCAGCGTTGAAGGATGGGGGAGCGTTGTAGATGTAAGAGGAGAACCAGGAGTTGGTGGGATGGCCGGAATCGGGCGTGAACTGCACGGAGACGTTGGGCAGTCCGGCACCGCCGGCGTATCCGTTGGTGGTAACGTCGTTGGCATCGGTCTTGGAGATCCAAACATTGGTGATGGTGATGTTGGTCAGAACCGGGATGGGAGTGAGATAGTTGGTGTAGAGGGAGCTCCAGTTCGAGGAGATGGGGTTGGTGTTCGGCACAAAGGTAAGTTCGGCGGTGAAGTACCATTGGGAACCGCCACTCCACGCCGCCCCCGGATCGCCGATCTGCTTGTGGATCTTGGTGCGGCCCCAGGGCGTGCTGGTGCCCGGAACCAAGCCGTTGTTGGTCGTGTTTGCGGCGACGGAGGAAACGTACTGGGAAAGGCTGGCCGCGCTGAAGCCCGGCCAACCATCGACATAATTTCCCGCCGTGATGACTTGGGGATTGGTGGCGTTGGTCATGGCCCCGCCGGAAGGCATCTGAACGCCGCCCTTGGTGGCGGAGGCCGGTCCCACCAGGCGGATGATGTTGGTGTTCGGCTGACCGGCCACCGTGCTGGTCACCGCCCCGTACCAGGCGATCCCGGGTTGGCTCCAAAGGTTGGACACCGTGTTGACCAAGGCGGTCGAGTTGGTCACCCCCTTGGGTCCTTGCAGGGTGGTGGCTCCGTTGCTGGAAAAACGGAGCATCGTGGGGACGGAGATGACATTGATGAAGGTCATGTCGGCTGTGTCGTATCCCCCGCCGGTGTAGGAGTACTCCACTTCGCCGAAGGGCACTTGGCTCCACTGCACGGTGGAGGCGGCGGTCCCGCCGGGGTTCCCTTTCGTCAAGGCGTTGGTGAAGGCCTCATCGGTGTAGGCAATCCACAAAGTGCCGCTGGACACGTTGCTGACGAACATGGTGTAAAACGGCACGGATCCTGCGGTGTAGGAGTTGTTCGTGGTGCCGGAGGGCAGGCTGGTTTTGGCCACGGAATAGCCGTTGGTGAGCGGATTGGTTCCGGCGCCGTTCACATACCAAAACGAGGATCCGGTCGGGCCTCCCCCTTGGGTGTCCCCGGTGTCGACTGGAAGAATCTGAAAAGGCTGGGTCGTGTCAGACCGCAGATCGACCACCCGGATCTGCAGCGGCTTCAAGGGGCCCACCACGATGGTGAGGTTGGTGCTGGTGCTTTGTTGGGAGCTGGAGTTGGAAAGAGTCACCGTGTAGGTGCTGGTGCTGGCGCTGCTTCCGGGAACAAAGTTGATGACCCCGGGAAGATTTCGCGACGGATCGGGATTTCCGGAATTGGCGGACAGGGTGGGGCCTGTGTTGTTCGCGAGGGTGAGCCGATCCGCGCCGGTTGCGGAAACCCAGATGCTTTTGGTGGCTCCGCTGGTGGAGGTGACCGTCCAGAAGTTGGTGTTCCAACTCGTAAACGCAGGCGTCTGCCCTGAAACGTAATTTCCCGCCCCAAAGAGGATCCAACCGGATAGGGCAAAGAGAGTGAATTTCTTCAGAAGTGCCTCGGACCTTGAATTAAACACCCATTTCCCAATTTCTCAAGAGGGTAGATTTTTTTTTTGGAATTTTTAAACCTCTGTCCCGCAGTACTTTGCATTTTCCACTCCCGTCCCCACAAATTTGTAACTTAGCCGGCCCGCTTCAAACCGCAGATGGAAGTTGGTTAATGGGCCATGAGGAATTACCCGACTTCCATTTCCGAACTCTCACCTCCCCAAAAAA
>CAZZKQ010000347.1:0-4130 GCA_964654875.1 uncultured Verrucomicrobiota bacterium
AAGGTGGCCGAGGCCCGGGCATGATCCCCGGCCCCATCGCCGTTGGGACGCGCCGTGTCGTGGGCCAGTCCGCTCATCACCAGAACGTCCGATCGCACGGGTTCCAAGGGCTCGAGGATGGAGGGGAGACGGAACTCCGAACCGAGGGCCTCGGGGGTCCAGTCGGCCATGTTGGCCCCGTTGGGCACGTAGATGAAGGCCGCACGGCGTGGCAGGGCACCCACAGTCGTCCCGGAGGACGCCAGCGACGGAAGCACCGGCAAGGCCATCAAGGTACCCAGACCCTTCAGGAAGGTCCGCCGTGGAAGTGAGGATGCGGAGGCCATATTGGGAGCGTACGAACGATCGTACGTTCACGTCCTTTCTACGCAAGCCGTGATCCCGGAATTCACCCAGTCCTGAGCCCAGGCGGTGTCCTGAACGACGTGATCCCTCAAAGACCGAAGGCCTTCTGCATCTGCTCCCGGACCGTCTTGAGCCGAGCCACCCCGCCGCCCCCGACCTCGGCGGTCGCCCAGCCGGCGAAACCGATGTCGCCCAGCGCCTTCTGGACCTGCTTCCACGGCAGGTCGTCGTCGGGACTGGTGATGTCGACGAACGCGTTCTTCGCCCGGCTGAAGCCCTTCACGTCCAGCTTCACACAGCGGTGTCCAAACGACCGGATCCACTCGGCCGGCTGACCGTATTTCCAGTGGTTGCCGATGTCGTAGTACATGCCGACCCAGGGGCTGTTGAAGCTGTCGACGAACGCGATGAACTGCTCGGGTCCCTGGTCGGGTGCGCCGTTGTGGTCATAGAACATCTGGTTCCAGACGTTCTCGACGAGGATGTACTGGCCGTAGACGGCGGCCAGCGGCAGCAGCTTCCGCATCTCGGTCCGGGCGCGTTCCTCGACCTCCTTGGCCGTGCCGTCCCCCCCGCTGCCGACAACGATGAGCACTCCGGATCCCCCGGCGCCGTGGGAGACACGGATGCAGTGCTCGATGTTGGCCCGGCTCTGGTTCCGCTCGGCCTCCTTGGCGCTGGTGAGGCGCTGGGACCAGTGCGCGTGGTTGATGGCGTTGTGAACGAACACTCCGGACTGGCGGACGGCGGCCCGGGCCTGCTCCGGGGTGTGGTTCGCGGCCTCATCGAGATCGACCCCGTCGAAACCCGCCTCGCCCGCCATGCTCAACCGGTTGGCGAGGGAGAGCTTCTTGTCGCCGTCCTTGTCGGCAATCATGGACAGCTTGCACGACAGCAGGAGCCTCTTGCCCTCGGGCGGCTTGATGATGCGATCCACCGGGGCACCGGCATCGGCGCCCTGGGCGAGGGATTGGCCGGCGGAGGCCAGGACGAGCGGCGCGGAGGCCGCGGAGGCCGTGAGGAAATGACGACGGGAATGGGGAGAGGTGGAGTCCTTCATGGGGATTGCGCTGTGGTGGAGAACTCTTCTCCACAGGGACTGCAACTGGCAACGACGGCCCTCAGGAATTCATGGGGACACACCGCCACGAAAATCTCGACGCACCCCGTGCACCGCACGGCTCCTGTCAGGCGAGGATCGCACGGACCACCTCCCCCTTCACGTCGGTGAGACGGATGTCCCGTCCCCCGAAACGGTAGGTCAGCCGCTCATGGTCGATGCCCAGCAGATGCAGGATCGTGGCGTGCAGGTCATGCATCTCGAGCTTGTTCACGACCGACTTGTAGCCCCAGTCGTCGGTCTCTCCGTAGGCGAGCCCTCCCTTCACCCCGCCGCCCGCCATCCAGGCGGTGAATCCGTATTCGTTGTGATCCCGACCATCGCCGCCCTGGGCGAAGGGAGTCCGGCCAAACTCCCCCGACCACACCACCAGGGTTTCATCGAGAAGGCCCCGGAGCTTGAGATCCTGCAACAGCCCCGCGATCGGCCGATCGATCGCCCGCGCGTTGTCACCATGGTTCCGGACCAGTCCACCATGCGCATCCCAGCGCGAATAGCCATCGACCATCGGGATGGTGAGCTCGATGAACCGGACCCCGCGCTCGACCATCCGGCGGGCCAGCAGGCACTCGCGGGCATAGGTCCGGGTGTGTTCGTACGGATCGTCGAGACCGTAGAGCCGTCGGGTGGCCTCCGACTCCCCAGTCAGGTCCATCAGGTCCGGGATCTCGACCTGCATCCGGGCGGCCAGTTCGTGGTTGGCGATCGCGGCCTCGAGCGCGTCGGCGGCCCCCGCACCCTCCAGGTGATGCTGGTTGAGGCTCCGGACCAGCCGGCGCTTGGTCTCCTGGAGACGATCCACCTTCTCCTGGGGCACGACATTCGCGAGGGGCGTGCCCTTGGCATGGAGCAGCGACCCCTGGAACGCCGCGGGCAGGAACCCGCTGCCGAAGTTGTCGAGTCCGCCCGAGGGAATCTGCCCGCCGTTGAGCACGACGTATCCGGGCAGGTTGTTGTTCAGGCTGCCCAGGCCGTAGGTGACCCAAGCCCCCATGCTGGGGCGACCTTGGAGGCCGAGTCCGCTGTGGAGGAAATAGTTTGCGCTCGTGTGCTCCGGAAAATTGGAGGTCATCGACCGGAGGATGCACAGGTCATCCGCCTGCGCCCCGATGTGCGGAAAGAGGTCGCTGACCCAGAGCCCGGACTGCCCGTACTGACGGAAGGCCCAAGGGGACTTCATCACCGAGCCGATGCTCTCGAACTGGGTCTTCTCGATCCTGCCGATGGCCTTCCGCGGATCCTGTCCGTGGTACTTCTCCAGCATCGGCTTGTAGTCGAAGGTGTCGACCTGCGAGACCGCCCCCTCCATGAACAGGAAGATCACCGATCGCGCCCTCGGGCGGAACTGCGGCGGCCGCGGATCCATGGGAGAACCCTGGCCTCCGCCCGGGATCGAAGCGCGGGCGCCTGCCCCGCCGAGCAGTGCCCCCAGAGCGAGGGCCCCGAACCCGTTCGAGGCCCGACGAAGCAGGGTGCGGCGGTTGATCCGCGCATCGAGGAACAGGCCGGAGTGGGAACGGGTGGACATCAGAGGAGGTAGATGAAGTCGTTGGCGCCGAACAGGGCGTGTGCGAGATCCGCCCAGATCACCGCCTCGGCCACATCGGACCCATGGAGCCGTCGCAGGTCGGCCAGCGAGGCCTGGCAGGCCTCGATCTCGGCCGAGGTGGGCCGCCGGGAGAAGGCGGTCTCGTACATCCAGCGGATCCGCTCCGACGCCTCGGCCGCGGGCAGCTCGCGCAGCAGACGCCGGGCCCACAGTTCCGCCTGCTCGTGGAAGAAGGGGTCATTCATCAGGGCGAGGGCCTGGGCGGGCACGTTGGTGACGTTCCGCCGCCCCACCGTGCTGAACGGCGTCGGGGTGTCGAAGGTCAGCAGGGTCGGCGACAGGAAGTTGCGCCGGACCCCCTGGTACACGCTGCGACGCCCGCCACCGTCGAGAGGACCACTCTGGTCCGGACGCCCGCGACCGATGACGAACTCGTTGAGGTGCACCGGCACGGGAGGACCGCCCACGGCGGGATCCAGTCGACCCGAGATTTCGAGTGTCGCATCCCGGATGGCCTCGGCCTCGAGACGCCGCACCGGGATCCGATGCCAGAGCCGGTTGGCAGGATCGATCCGCTCCGCCCGGGAATCCGCCGCCTGGTGTCCCATCGCATAGGTCTGGGTGAGGACCATGCGCTGGATCAGCCGCTTGATGGACCCGCCGTCCTCGTGGAGGAACTGCCAGGCCAGATGGTCCAGCAGCTCGGGATGGGTCGGCGCCTCACCCAGGGTCCCGAAGTTGTCGACCGTCGGCACGATCCCGCGTCCGAACAGGTGGTGCCAGACACGGTTGACGAGCGTCCTCGCAACGAGGGGATTTTCGGGATCCGTGAGCTGTTCGGCCAACTCGAGGCGGCCGCTGCTGAAGGGATCCGTGATGGGATGCGCCTTGGGGAAGGCAGAGGGCAGGCTGCGGGAAGCAACCGGTCCCGGCTTGAAGGGCTTGCCGCGGACCAGCACGAACTCGTCGACCCCCGTTCCATCCATCCAGGCCACGGCAGTTCGGGAGACCCACTGGACCCGATCGGCGATGGCGGACTCCAACCGCCGGCAGTCCGCCTGCGCCGTCGCCCAATCGGCTTGCAAAGGACCCAGAAGAGCCGGTTGCCGCACCAGA
>CAZZKQ010000348.1:0-4129 GCA_964654875.1 uncultured Verrucomicrobiota bacterium
GTTCCATCCACCCACTCTGGCAGCCGGGCGGGCCGATCCACCATCGCCAGATTTAGGGAGGGAACGAGGCTTGCAGACACGCGGAGCAGGAAAGAGGGGACTCACACGGGGACGCGAGGAACAACACCGGTAGGGCTGTGCTCCGTCACGGCCCCATCTCGATCCGCTGCACGTGGTGCACCCGCGAACGGAGACGGGGTCGTCTACAGCACCAGAGGATCCCTGCTGGGGCGTTCGGCTTCATCACTCCTAATGGATCCAGATGGGGACGCCACGGAGTGCGATCCCTACCGGAGGGCGCTCCCGCGCCCCGTGATGCAGGGCACTGCATCACCCATCCAAGGAAGCCCTTGGCTTCCCTTCAGAAGCGCCTCAACAGATCTCTTCCCTTCCGTTTTTCCACTCCGGTTCTTTCTCCGAGCCTCCGCGTCGCCGCGTGAGTCTCCATTCCGTTGTGCGTGACCCCGTCATTCTCAACTTCCCTCCGTCCCCAGTCTGACGTCCACTTGTTCCGTCCACCTGCCGCCATTTCCATGCCTCGCCCCATCCATTCCCTCGTCGCCAGCCTTGCCTCCCTGATCCTGTCCGGAACCCTCCTCGGACATTCGGCTATCGAACCCGTTCCCCGGGGCGAGGAATGGTGGAAGCAGCGTCAGCAAACCCTGAACCAGAGAGCTGTCGATGCCGGTGCAAAAGCTGAGATCCTGTTCATCGGCGATTCCATCACCCAGGGCTGGGAGAACGAGGGCAAGGATGTCTGGGCCCGCCACTTTGCAGCCCGCAACGCCGTCAACCTCGGCATCGGCGGCGACCGCACCCAACACGTCCTGTGGCGTCTCGAGAATGGCAACCTCAAGGGCGTGAAGCCCAAGGCGGCCGTGGTGATGATCGGCACCAATAACTCCAACGGCGAGGACAACACCGTGTCGCAGATCGCCGAGGGCGTCTCGGTCATCGTGGCCAAACTGCGTCAGGCCCTGCCCGACACCAAGGTGCTGCTGGTCGGGATCTTCCCCCGGGGCGAATCCCCGAACCCCCAGCGGGGCAAGGTGCTCCAGGTGAACCAGGTTCTCTCTCGGCTTGCCGATGGGAAATCGGTGTTCTGGATCGATTTCGGATCCAGGTACGTCGACGCGCAGGGGCTGATCCCTCGCGATCTTATGCCGGACTTCCTGCACCTCTCCCCGGCCGCCTATCAGATCTGGGCTGACGAACTCGAGGCCCCGCTGGTCCGGATCGCGGGAGTCACACCGCTCGGAACCTCTGCCGCTCCGCCGTCTCCCGCAAAGGCTGCCGAGGGTCTGACCGGCAAGTGGAAGTTCACGACTCCCGGACCCGACGGCCAGCCGGTCACCTTCCCGATGGAGCTGACGCAGTCCGGCAACCGCATCACCGGACGCTTCTCACGGGGCGGCGACCGGTGGCTCCAGATCGAGAACGGAAAGGTCGAAGGGAACGAGTTCTCCTGGACGGTGAAGCGGGATCGTCCGGACGGGCAGTCCATGATCTACCAGATGTCCGGCAAGGTGTCGGGTGGAGAACTCGCCGGCAGTGCGAAGGCCTCGATGGACGGCAACGACATCACCACCTCCTGGACCGCCCGCCGCGAATGACCGCCCGCCGTTGGATCCACGTCCCCGCTTGAGCGTCACCGGGACGCCGAGTAGCGTGATTCCCCCCGTCACCAGACGATCTCAGCCCGCCCCCAACGCCCCATGAGCCACTCCCGCCTCCTCGAACTCCGCAACCGGACCCTTGCCGTCATCATGGGCGGAGGACAGGGAACCCGACTGTTCCCGCTCACCCGGGATCGTGCGAAGCCAGCCGTTCCGCTGGCGGGCAAGTATCGGCTGGTCGACATCCCCATCTCGAACTGCATCAACTCCGGGATCATGCGGATGTATCTGCTCACGCAGTTCAACTCCGCCTCCCTGCACCGGCACATCTCCCAGAGCTACAAGTTCGACCACTTCGGCTCGGGCTTCGTCGAGATCCTCGCCGCGGAGCAGACCTTCTCCTCCGCCTCCTGGTACCAGGGCACCGCCGACGCGGTCCGCAAGAATCTGACCCATCTCCAGAACACGGATTTCGACTACGCCCTGATCCTGTCGGGCGACCAGCTGTACCGGATGGATTTCCGGCGGATCCTCGAACGTCATGCGGAGACGGCCGCCGACATGACCATCGCCACGATCCCAGTAACCGCCCGGGACGCCTCCGCGCTCGGCATCATGCAGACCAACGGCGAGGGACGGATCACCCGCTTCGTGGAGAAGCCGAAGGATCCGGCGGTCCTGGAATCCCTTCGGATCGACCCGGCCAGCCATGCCAAGCTGGGACTCCCGTCGGGTGGGGACCTCTTCCTGGCCTCGATGGGCATCTATGTCTTCAACCGGACGGTCCTCTTCGAGCTGCTCAACAACAACCTGGCCGACTTCGGCAAACACATCATCCCGGGCGCGATCGAGTCCCGACGCGTCTTCTCCCACGTCTACCAGGGCTACTGGGAGGACATCGGAACGATCCGGAGCTTCTTCGAGGCCAGCCTCGACCAAGCCTCCCAGAACCCGAAATTCAACTTCTTCGACCCGCCGGTCTACACCCGTCCCCGCTTCCTGCCCGCAAGCCGGATCAACGGAGCCGCGCTCGACCGCGCCGTGATCTCGGATGGCTGCATCATCAGCAACGCCCGGATCCAGAACAGCGTCATCGGCATCCGCTCGGTCCTCGAGGAAGGCTCGTTCCTGTCGAATGTCGTGATGATGGGATCCGACTACTACGACTCCCCTTCCCGCCGCGCGCGTCCTGAAAACCTCGACATCCCGCTGGGCATCGGACGCGGCACCCGGATCGAGAACGCGATCGTCGACAAGAACGTACGCATCGGCGAAGGCTGCATCCTGTCGCCGACCGGAAAGCCCTCCGAGGTCGACCACCCGCTGTACTACATCCGGGATGGCATCCTCGTGATCCCGAAGGGCACCGCGATCCCGAACAACACGGTGATCTGATCCGGCCGACGCCGGAACCCAACCCGCCATCCGGACCCCAAGACCCGAGGTCTCGAAATCGATGCTGGGTCCCCTTCTCAACGCTGCCGCCATTGCCGTGGGAGCCTCGCTGGGGTGGATCTGGCGCCAGGGCCCTTCACCAACCCTGCAGCATCGGCTGAGGATCGCGGCGACCGCCTCGACCCTCGCCATCGGCATGGTGATGATCGCCAAGGCAGCCGGCCTCGGATCCCGCAACTGGCTGGGATCCCTCGCCATCGCGATGCTGTCGCTGAGCCTCGGCAATTTCGCCGGACGCCTGCTCGGCCTGCAGCGGCGGCTGTCGGCGGCGCTGGAATGGTCCGGTCTTCCGCGTGGCACGTCGGCCAGCACCCCCCTGCCCTGGGCGGCGGTGGCGATGGTGTTCACGTTGAACCCACTCGGGGTCGTCGGCGCGGTGGGTGATGGCGCCCTGAACCTCTGGCATCCACTCGCCCTGAAGGCGGTGCTCGACGCCCTCGCGGCGTGGGGATTCGTGGCCGCCGGGTCCAGGGCCGTGGCATGGTCCGCCCTGCCGACCCTGGCCTTCACCGGCACGTGGAGTCTGGCAGCCGGGTTCCTCGTCCACCACAGACTCGGCCCATCGTCCCTGACCACCCTCCAGTTCCTGTGCGGGTTTCTGGTCCTGCTGCTGGTCCCAACCGTCTACGGCTGGCAGCGGGTCGCCCTCGCCAATTACCTCCCGTCCCTGATTCTCGCCCCCCTCTTGACCCAGTGGTGGATGGGGTCTTGAGAGGGATCTACCCGGTCAGGCCCCGATCCCCTTCGGCCGATACTGGACCCCGGGCTTGCCTCGGAAATGGGCATCTTGTGTCCAGAGCGTCGCATTATGTTTCCTCGCAACCGTGTAGATCACGGAATCAGCGAAAGACAGCCCCTCCTCGAAACCGATGGATGCGGCCTCCATCGCAAGATCGGCGTCCAGATCGACGACCAATCCCTGCTGCATTGCGGCCACCACGGAGAATGCCGCGTCCTCTCCACGCTCCCGCAGGACAACCTTGAATACCTCGTAGACGCAGACAGAGGGAACCACCAGGAGATCTGAATCCTCGATCGCTTCCGCGAAGAAATCCGCG
>CAZZKQ010000349.1:0-4124 GCA_964654875.1 uncultured Verrucomicrobiota bacterium
CTTCGGCAGGATATCCGTGAAAAGTGTGGCCAGGGTGACGTCGTCGTAGGTCAACGCCTCGCCTCGGTGGGTCTGGAAGAAGGTGTCGGCGGACTGATAGAAGGCCGCATCAAGTTCCGCCGCATCGACCGGATATGCCATGGCCCAAAATCAGGTCACCTGCGCCCGCAAGGCAAGGGAGGAATCGGGAGGAGCCGACTCCGCCGGGCTGATTCATCGCCCACCCGCACCCGTCGACACGTGCGAAACGGACCACTGCGTCCGGGAGTCTCGGTGCGGATGTTCAAGATTATCATTGAGCCCTCGGCCCTGGATTTGTTGAATGCAAACGCTTTGCAAGGACACGGGACACGACGGACTGCAGGTGGGTTTGCCCCTCTCGGCGCTACCGTGTGCTCGCTGCTGTTGATGCTCCTGGGAGTTCTGGGGGCCAACCCCGCCTGGCACGAGGCATTGCATCAGGAACTCCACGAGGCTGCCGCCGGGAACCCGGACGCCGCGGTTCCCTCACCCGAGGAGTCCGACAGGGCCCACCCTGGAGATTCCTGTGCCGTCTGCGCCTACCTCCACCAGCAGGTTGGAGGCCTTGTGGGTGCCCCAGTGGTGGGTGCGGTCCTCCAGGTGACTTTGCTTCCCGGATTCCCACCGCCCTCCGAAACCGTCCTGGCCCTCTTCCGACGCGAGCCGGGTAGTCGCGGACCTCCCCTCGGGGCCTGAACTCCGGTTCCGCACCGATTCCAGGCCTCTGCCCGGATCTGAGTCGTGGACCCGGATGCCGCGATGATCACCCCGGGGTCCAGACCTGTTCCAGGGCCCGGGGTTCCCGGTGCCACACACGATGCGGGCACCGTGTCCCGATCCCAGCCGAACCCAGACGCCTGCCCGGCATCTCGCAAGGCGACGCCGTCTTTCCCTGCCAGTCGCCCTTCCCAGTGCAGGCCTTCCTGGATCCATTCCAAAAGCTCACCCGTCCCTCTTGCTGACCATGAACTCCAGTTCCTTTGCTCTGCTCCTCCTCGGCCTCACCTCCGCTCTCGCCCACTCCGCCACGGCCCAGACCCCGACCCTCAATTCCGGCCATGCCGACATCGGCATCGGTTTCGAGGACGGGGCATTCGACCTTCATGTCCATGACGGCGTCACCGACACTGAATTCTCTCCCGCCGATGTGATCCTGGGCGTCGGTCCTGCTGCGTTCACAACAACACCGGCCGCGTTGTCGGTATTCGCTCCGGTCGGCAGCAGTCTGTGGGTGCTTCCGAAGACGCAGCACCCGGACCTCCTCTTCCTCGGGTTTGGCACCGAGGAGCTCACGGCATCGGACTGGATCGGCAACATCTCCCTAACGCTCACCTCGGTGAGTGGCCCGGGTCACTTCGGCATCTACGACGTCGGCACCTTCGGCAACATCCAGGTTCGCATGAACAGTGCGGATGGCATCAGTGCCAGCGACACACTGGAGCTCCAACCAGGGAGCCACAGCCACTACAACCTCACCTTCACAGCGCCGGGCACCTACAGCATTGGCTTCAAGGCGTCCGGCAACAGCGTGACCGGCGGACTCATCACCAGCGACCCGGCGAACTACACGTTCACCGTCGTGCCCGAGCCCGGGACGTATGCGCTGATGGGGCTTGGACTGGTGGCGCTGCTCGTGGCTCGTCTCCCACGGCGTTCCTGAATCGCCATGCGACGTCTCGCTGCAGGGCTTCTGCTGTGTCTGAGGCCGAACAGGGGCCGCCGGCTGATCCGTCTCAGGACACGATCTCCGGGATGAGACGTCCGGCGATGCCGGTCAGCCGGACGTCGAGTCCCTGGAACTTCACCGATAGGCGGGTGTGGTCGATGCCCAGCTGCCGGAGCACCGTCGCGTGGAGGTCGTGGACGTCGATCGGGTTCTCCACCGCCGCGTACCCCAACTCATCGGTCGCGCCATACTGGAGACCACCCCGCAGTCCTCCGCCTGACAGCCAGATGCTGAACCCGGCGTTGTGGTGGTCGCGTCCATCACCGCCCTGGCTCATTGGGGTCCGACCGAACTCGCCGGCCCAGACCAGGATGGTGTCCTTCAGCATGTCGCGCTGACGCAGGTCCGTGATCAGCGCCATGCAGGCGCGGTCGATCTCCTTCGCCTTGAGCTCGACCCCACCCTTCACCCCGCCGTGATGGTCCCAGTCCTTGTGGTAGAGCTGGATGAACCGCACGCCGCGCTCCGCCAGACGCCGGGCGAGCAGGCAGTTCGACGCGAACGACCCATCTCCGGGCGAACAGCCATAGAGCTCGCGGATCGAGGCCGGCTCCTTGGAGGTGTCCATCAGCTCCGGGACGCTTGCCTGCATCTGGAACGCCATCTCGTACTGGGCGATCCGGGTCGCGATCTCCGGGTCGTCCACCATCGCATCATGACGGGCATTCAAGGCGTTGATCGCCTGGACCACATTGGCCTGCCGCTCCCGGGTGACCCCGGATGGATTGCCCAGGTACATGACCGGATCGCCCTTGCCCCTCAGGTGCACACCCTGGAACCGGGTCGGCAGGAGGCCCGCCGCCCACTGACGGGCCGCGATCGGTTGGTTCTGCCCCCCCTGCCCCAGCGAGGTCAGGACGACGAATCCCGGCAGGTTCTCCGCCTCGGAACCCAGGCCATAGACCACCCACGACCCCATGCTGGGACGTCCGGCGATCTGGGACCCGGTGTTCATGAACATGTGCGCGGGGTCGTGGTTGATCGCCTCGCTGGTCATCGAACGGATCCAGCAGATCTCGTCGGCGACCGATCCGATCTGCGGGAACAATTCGCAGATCTCGACGCCACACTTGCCGAACCGCTGGAACTTCAGCTGGGGACCGAAGCACACGAGCTTCTGACCCTGCAGCTGCGCGATCTGCTTGCCCTTGGTGAAGGACTCCGGCATCGGCTTGCCGTGCATCTCGGCCAACTTGGGCTTGTGATCCCAGGTCTCGAGATGGGACGGCCCCCCGGCCATCGACATCCAGATCACGCGCTTGGCCTTCGGCTGGAAATGCGGTGGGTTGACCACACCGGTCCAGCGGTCCGGGGACGGGGCGCCGAGGGCGGGCAGGCGTGGTGCGAGCAGCGACGCCAGCGCGACGGATCCCAGCCCTTGGGAGGCGCGGCCGAGGAAGACCCGGCGGGTCTGCTGCTGACGCAGCGCCTGGAGGAATTCGGTGGAGGGTGTCATGGTCAGGAACGGGTGACGGTCTCGTGGAGGTTCAACAGGGCCCGGGCCAGATCGGTCCAGGCCGCCAGCTCGGCGGGGTCCAACCCCTCCGGCGGGGTCCAGACCCCCACCTTGAGGAACTCGGCCGCGGCCTTGGGATCGGCACGGTATTCCCGGAGCTGGGCATCGACCAGGGATCGCAGCGTCTGCAACTCATCGGGCGACGGCGACCGGGACACCGCCTGTCGGAACGCCCAGCGGATGCGCGCCTCGGGATCCTTCGGCGCCTCCCGCAACACACGGGCGGCAAGGGCCCGGGCCGACTCCACATAGGTCGGATCGTTCAGCAGCACCAGCGCCTGCTGTGGGATGTTGGACCGGGTCCGTTCCGCGGCGCATTCCTCACGGGTCGCCGCGTCGAAGGCCAGCATGCTCGGATGGACGTACGACCGCTGCCACCAGGTGTAGAGGCCCCGACGGTACTGGTCGGCGCCCTTGCTGGCATCGTAGCCCCGCTGCGGGAAGTTCAGGTTCTCCCAATAGCCGTCCGGTTGGTACGGCTTGACGCTGGGTCCACCGACCACTGGCACGAGGAGTCCGGCAACGGCGAGGGCGTTGTCGCGCACCACCTCCGCTTCCACCCGCCACCGACCCTGTCGTGCCAGTTCCCGGTTATCGGGATCCTTGGCCAGCAGCTCCGTCGAGGCGGTTGAGACCTGACGGTAGGTGCGGCTCGTGACCATGAGACGGACCATGTGCTTGAGATTCCATCCGCTGGACTGGAACTCCGAGGCCAGCCAGTCGAGCAGGGCCGGATTCCGCGGCGGCTCGCCCTGGGCTCCGAGATCGTCGAGGACCTTCGACAACCCCGATCCGAAGAACTGGCGCCAGGTCCGGTTCATCACCACACGCGACGTCAGGGGGTTCTCCGGGGCCACCAGC
>CAZZKQ010000350.1:0-4122 GCA_964654875.1 uncultured Verrucomicrobiota bacterium
ACCTGCGCGACGCCAACGAATACGTCGTCAGGCCGATGCTCCGCACGGTGCCGGGCATCGCCGAGCTCAACGCCAACGGTGGCCAGGAGCGGCAGTTCGTCATCGAGCCCGATCTCAAGGCCCTCCAGGGCGCCGGCATGACCGTCGCGGACCTTGCCGATGTCGTGCGCCGGAACGTCGAGAACTCCGGCGGGGGCGTGATCAGCCAGAAGGGGGAACAGATCACCATCCGCGCGGTCGGACGTGTCGAGTCCGCCCAGGAGATCGCCGACCTGCCCGTGAAGTTCGGCGCCGCGGTCCAGCCGCTCCGGGTCCGCGACTTCGCGCGGGTCGGGATCGGAGCACGCTACCGGACCGGCGCCGCCACGCTGGACGGCGACGAGATCGTGCTCGGTACCGTCATGATGCTCAGCGGCCAGAACGCCCGGGTCGTCTGCCAGCGGGTCCTGCCCCGCCTCGATGCCGTCCGGGAGCAGCTGCCCCACGGGATGGAACTGACGGTGGTCTACGACCGCTCCGAGCTGGTCGACCGCACGATCGGCACGGTGAAGCGGAACCTGTTCGAGGGCGCCGTGCTGGTCGTCGTGGTCCTCCTGGCCCTCCTGGGCAACTGGAGGGCTGCCCTGATCGTGGCCCTCGCCATCCCGCTGTCCTTCCTGTTCGCCATCACGGGCATGGTGCGCTTCGGCATCTCCGGAAACCTCATGAGCCTCGGGGCGGTGGACTTCGGACTGATCATCGACGGGGCCGTCGTGATGGTGGAGAACATTGTCTGCCAGCTCGCACACCGTCAGGCCCTTCTGGGACGCCGGCTTGATTTCCGGGAACGGCTCGAGACCGTGCTGACTGCGAGTCGGCAGGTCGCCAAGCCGATGGTCTTCGGGGTGATGATCATCACCCTTGTCTATGTGCCGATCCTTTCCCTCACGGGCATCGAGGGGAAGATGTTCCGCCCGATGGCCTTGACCGTGATCCTCGCCCTCATCGGTGCCCTGGCGCTCGCCCTCACCCTGATGCCGGTCCTGTGCGCACTGCTGCTCGGGGGACACATCGAGGAGAAGGACAACCGGCTGCTGGCTCCGATCAAGTCCCTCTACCGCATCCTGCTCGGGCGAGTCCTCCGACACCGGGCAGCGACCGTTGCCCTCGGTGTGGGGGGCTTCATTGCCTCATTGTGGCTCTTCACCCGGCTTGGAGCCGAGTTCGTGCCGAAGCTCGACGAGGGATCCATCACCGCGATGGTGTACCGGAAGGTCGGGATGAGCCTCGAGGAGTCCCTGCGCCAAGACCTCGAGGCGGGCCGCCTGATCCGGGAGCAGTTTCCCGAGGTGACCCGCGTCTTCTCCCGGATCGGCACCAGCGAGGTGGCCACCGATCCGATGCCTCCCAACGAGACCGACCTCTATGTCGTCTACAAGCCGATCTCTGAATGGCCCAGGACACCGGGACGCCCGACCACGAAGCAGGAGCTGTGCGAGCAGATCGACAAGGCCGTGAATGCCGCCACACCCGGTCAGGAGTTCGAGTTCGGACAGCCCATCGAGATGCGCTTCAACGAGATGCTCGAGGGCAGCAAGTCGGAGCTCTCCGTGAAGGTCTACGGCCACGACTTCGAGGTCCTGGAACGCCTCGCCCACGAGATCAACGAGGTCATACGCTCGGTTCCGGGCGGAGATTCCACCCTGGAGGTGGATGGGCGGACCTCGACCCTCACCCTACGGGTCCGACGTGGGGAACTCGTCCGACGCAACGTGACGTCCGGCGAGGTGAACCGCGCCGTGGCCACCGCGCTCGGCGGCGACACCGTCGGAACGCTGATCGAGGGGAACCGACGCCGCGACATCGTCGTACGCCTTCCAGATCGCCAGCGGGCGGACCTCGCGACCATCCGCAGCCTCCCGGTCCGTGTCGGCGACTCCGGCCTACTCCCACTCGGCGAACTGGTGGACATCGAGACGGTGCAGACCGTGGAGCCGATCCGGCACGAGGGAGTCCAGCGTCGGGTGGCGCTCCTGGTCGGGGTGCAGGGCCGCGACATGGAGGGCTTCGTCAATGAGTGCATCGGCCGGATCCGGGAGAAGGTGACCTTCCCGGAGGGCTACACCTACGAGTTCGGCGGCCAGTTCAAAAACCTCCGGGAGGCCCGGGCCCGTCTGGCCATCGTGGTGCCCGTCACGCTGATCCTGATCCTGACCCTCATCTTCGTGGCGTTCGGCAGCCTGCGTCAGACCGCCCTGATCGCCACCGGGATCCCCCTGGCCCTCACCGGTGGGATCGTGGCGCTGTGGGCACGTGGGATGCCCTTCAGCATCACCGCCGCGGTCGGGTTCATCGCGCTCAGCGGCGTGGCCGTGCTGAACGGGCTGGTGATGCTGACCTACTTCAACCAGCTCAGGGAATCAGGCCGATCCCTCACCGACTCGGTCCTCGAAGGATCCCTGAGCCGGCTCCGTCCCGTGCTGATGACCGCACTCGTCGCGGCGCTCGGCTTCGTTCCGATGGCCGTCGCCACCGGTGCGGGCGCCGAGGTGCAGCGCCCGCTCGCCACCGTGCTCATCGGCGGCATCCTGAGCTCCACCCTGCTCACCCTGATCCTGCTCCCGGTGCTGTACTCCTGGCTGGAACCCGAAACGCCGTCGAAAGCCACCGACACCGGATCCCACGCTTGAATCCGGCGCCCGCGCAGGGGCAGCGTCGCCGACCAATCATGATTCCCTGCCCCCTCCCTCGACGTTCCAGCACGGGGCTCTCTCTGATGGCCGTCGCACTGGTGGCCGTCGGCTGCTCGAGTCCCGAGAGCGGCTCCCGGCTACGACCGATACCCGGGCTTCAGCCCTCAGGGCAGCCAGCGACCGCGTCAGGAACCCGTCCCAGGAAAATCCGCGGCGAGGCCTCGTTCTACGGTGCGAAGTACCAGGGACGCCTCACCGCCAACGGCGAGCGCTTCGACCGCAACGCCATGACGGCCGCGCACGAGGTGCTGGCATTCGGAACCCGGGTCCGGATCACCAACCTCCAGAACAAACGGAGCGTGGTCGTGCGCATCAACGATCGGTTCAAGTCGTACAAGGGCCGTCTGATCGACCTCAGCGAGGCCTCCTTCGCGCGGATTGCCCCGCTGGGCCAGGGTGTGATCCCGATCGAGCTCGAGGTCCTCGACTGAACCATCCGCACCCGGACGGTCCGTGCCACGGACCCATCCGACACCCCGACACCCCATGTCCACCCTGAGCGACCCCGAGTACCGGAACGCCCTCGGCCAGCTGTACCGGACAACACTGCTCGACGACGTCATCCCGTTCTGGCTCCGGCATGGGCTCGACCGTGAGCACGGGGGGATTCTGACGTGTCTCGACCGCGACGGCTCGGTGTTGGACACGGACAAGAGCGTCTGGTTCCAGGGCCGAGCCGGATGGATGTTTGCGACCCTCTACAACACGGTGGAGCGACGTCCGGAGTGGCTGGCGGCGTCCCGGTCATGCGTGGAGTTCCTGCGACGTCATGGCGAGGCCGAGGGAGGCAAGATGTGGTTCAGCGTCACCCGGGAGGGCCAGCCGCTGCGGATGCGTCGATACGTGTTCAGCGAAGCCTTCGCCTCGATCGCGTCCGCGGCCTATGCCCGGGCCACCGGGGAGTCCCGGGCCCACGACGACGCCCTCCGGATGTTTGGGACCTACCTCCGCCACAGCTTCGAGCCCGGGGTGATGACACCGAAGTTCGAGCCCACGCGTCCGTCCAAGGGTCTGGCCCCGCGGATGATCGGGATCGTCACGGCCCAGGAACTCCGGGCCTGCCTCGGGGACGTCGAGGTGGGAGGCCGCACGTGCACGGGCTGGATCGACCATCTGATCGACGAGATCGAGCGGGACTTCCTCAAGCCGGAGCGCGGCGCCCTGCTGGAGCAGGTCGGGCCCTCGGGGGAGATCCAGGACCACTTCGACGGACGGCTTCTGAATCCGGGCCACGCGATCGAGTGCGCCTGGTTCATCCTGCATGAGGCCGCACACCGGGGGGACAAACGCCTGGTGCGGCTGGGGACGACGATCCTGGATGCGATGTGGGTCCGGGGATGGGATGCGGAGCACGGCGGCCTGCTGTACTTCACCGATCTTCGAGGGCTGC
>CAZZKQ010000351.1:0-4117 GCA_964654875.1 uncultured Verrucomicrobiota bacterium
GTCACCTCCTGGACGCGGATCCCCGCCTGGGCCATCTGGGAACGGAACGGATCCAGCACGGAATCATCGACGAAGACCACCGACGGAGTCTCCGGCGGGAGCGCGTCGGCCCGGAACTTCTGCACGCTCCGACCCAGTTTTGGCGAGAGCATGGCGGGTTGGGAGCGGTCGTAGACGAAGACGGGCCGGTTTCCGAGCAGGGCCGGGACGGAATCGGGGAGATGGTTCAATCCAAGGAGCGGATAGAGGCCACCCATGACGAGGGCCAGGACGAGTCCGGTGAGCGCGACGGAACGGGTCGGATGGGTGCCACGCCAGGCGGTCACGAGCGATGCGGCGGCCAGCAGCCAGACCACGACAGGCAGGATGCCTCCGAGGTGGAACCACAGGAAGAACGCCCCGGCGAGGAGGCCCGCCAGGCTGAAGACCACGGCGGCGAAGAGCAGGGTCCAACGCTGGGCCCGCCCACCGGGCTCGAGCCACTCCGCGGCCAGGACGGCCTCGACTGGGACCACCGCCAGCATGTAGCGCTCGAAGGTGGTCATGAAAAAGAAGGGGACGATCGAGAGTCCGAGGGCCGTGACCAGCCAGCGGCGTGCCGCCACCGGGCCGGGGTTGCGGACCCGGAACGCCTGGACCGCGGCGACGAGGACCATCGGGGTCCAGGGCGCAATGAGGCCGAGCGCCCCTCCCAGGGCGGAGAGGGGGGCCATCCCATGCCAGCGTCCGAAGTCCCGGGCCGCCAGTTCCTCACCGAGGATCTGGGCGAACCGATCCCCCCAGAGCTGCTTCATGGCGAGCGGCCAGGGCACGGCGATCAGGGCAACGATCCCAGCCGCCACGATCCAGTGGGCCCCCTGCTTGCGGAGCCGTGGAACGGCTCCGAGGCAGAGCAGGGCCGCGGCGGCGGCGGTGCCGAAGAAGAAGAATCCGATCGGTCCCTTGGTGAGAAACGAGAGGCCCAGACAGGTCCCCGAGGCCACGGCGTCGCGCAGTATCCCGGTCCGGAGCCACCGAAGGCCGCAGAAGACGCTGAGGGACACGAAGAAGGCGAGCGGGAGGTCCAGCATCGCCTGGCGCGCCTGCGCGGCGACGCCGATGCAGCTGGCCGTGATGAGCCCGGCCAGGAGTCCATTGGAACGGAACAGCTCGCGGTGGGTCAGGCATGACACCACCGACAGCCCGACTCCCGCCAGGACACCCCAGATCCGGGCGGCCACCAGACCCACGCCGAACACCTTGTAGTTCACCAGCACCAGCCAATACATCAGCGGCGGCTTCCGGAGCCGGGGCTGGTTGTCGAGCCAGGGCGTCAGCCAATGCCCGTGTTCCAGCATCTCCATCGGCGTCCGCAGCGAGAGCGTGTATTCGTCGGACCCCGTCACGGAGGAGTCCGACCAGATCGAGGGGAACAGCACCAGAACGCTGAACAGGGCCACCCACCCCGGGGTCCAGCGGGATGCCGGAACGCCGGCGCCGGTCATGGTGGTCCGGATGTTGGAGGATTGATCGGTTGCGCAGGTCATCAGAGAGGCGGTGGCTCTGGAGGCCGTCGTGGCGTCAGATCGTCTCCCGCAGAGGTCCCCCATCGCTAGAAAATTTCCGGAACGTCCGGGTCCCGGAGTTCCGGCACAGACCCGGCCCGAGATTCCCTTCGGCACCCCGGCTCGTCGCCGCTATCCTCCTCCTGCTCCCTCGATGACGCTTCGATCCCCTCCAGCATGCCCTCTCGCGTCGCTCCTGCTTTACCTGGGGCTCGTCCTGGGTTGGTCAGGACGTGCCGAAAGTCCTTCACCGGGATCGAAGACGGTTGCCGTCCTGACCACGGAATACCGCCACAATTCCCATGCCGACGTCATCGCGAGCCGGCTCGTGTTGACCGACCGCCTCGATGGCACCGGCAGGGAGTCGCCGTTGAGGATGGTCTCGGTCTACACCGACCAGCGCCCGCCAAACGACATCAGTCGCCTGTTGGCGGCGTCGCATCGGTTCCGCATCGCGACCAACATCACCGATGCCCTCACGCTGGGCACCGGGTCCCTGGCGGTCGACGGGGTCCTGCTGATCGCGGAGCACGGGAACTACCCGAAATCGCCG
Source organism: uncultured Verrucomicrobiota bacterium (assembly GCA_964654875.1). Classification (GTDB taxonomy): domain Bacteria; phylum Verrucomicrobiota; class Verrucomicrobiia; order Limisphaerales; family UBA9464; genus UBA9464. The sequence continues at coordinate 2,098 of CAZZKQ010000351.1, forward strand.
ACCGGCAACACCCAGTACCCGAAGCGGCGCTTCTGGGATGAGACGCTCTCGGTCTTCAGGAAGAGCGGTCGGGTGGTGCCGGTCTTCGTCGACAAGCACCTAGCCGACACCTGGGTCGACGCAAAGCACCTCTACGACACCGCACGGGAGCTGGGGATCCCCATCATGGCCGGGTCGTCGGTCCCGGGATCCTGGCGTCGTCCTGCGGCCGCCCCCGTTCCCGGTGAGCTCCTCGAGGAGGTGGTGATCCTGAGCTACGGGTCGACCGATCACTACGGGTTCCACGCGCTGGAGTGTCTGCAGTCGGTGGTGGAGGGACGTCGGGGTGGGGAGACGGGTGTCCGTGCCGTCCGCATGACGACGGGCGACGCGGTCTGGACCGCGCTGGGGGAACGACGGGTGGATCCGGACCTGCTCGCCGCCGCCCTTGGACGGCTGGCCCAGGGGACGCTGCCGGTGTCGACGCTCCGGGAGAAGGTGGAGAAGCCCATCCTCTGGGAGATCGAATACCTCGACGGCCTCCGCGCCCGGGTGCTGGAGCTGAACGGGGCGATCCAGGGCTGGTCGGGCGCGTGGCGTCGGCCGTCCGATCGCACCGTGGTGGCGACGCAGTTCTGGACCCAGGAGGCTCGGCCCGCAGCCCATTTCACGCTGCTCCTGAACGGCATCGAATCGATGGTGCTGACCGGGAAGCCGGCCTGGCCGGTGGAGCGGACCCTGATGTCGAGCGGTCTGCTGGATGCGCTGCTCCGCTCGGGTCTGGAGGCGGGTCGCCTGTTGCCCACGCCATGGCTGGGGTGGGGCTACGCGACCCCGTGGCGCTGGCAGGAGCCCCCGCCGCCCCCGCCGGGACGTCCGTGGGGGGAGCAGTAGGAGGCGGTTGAGAGTTGAGGGTTGAGAGTTGAGAGACCGGAGGGCGTCATCGCGGCATGTCCTTGACGGTCTGGTCCAATCACACCCTGCGTCCCGGTGCGGATGCCCTGTTCCGGAAGTCCCTCGAAGATCTGGGCTGCCGACTCATCCAGTCGACCCGCTCCTCGAAATCCGTCCTCACCCAGGGCGAGTCGGATCCCACCCTTGCCGAGGCGGAGGTCGCCTACGGTCAGCCGGTTCCAGCGGATGTGATCGCGACCCCGAGCCTGCGCTGGGTGTCGCTCTCCACCGCCGGGTATACCCGCTATGACACCCCGGGATTCCGGAGGGCGATGCGGGACCGTGGAACCCTCGTGACCAACGCGTCCGGGGTCTTCGCGAATCCCTGCGCCGAGCATGCGCTGGCGATGATGATGGCCTTCACCCGGCAGATTCCGTCGAATGTGCTCAATGGCGCCGGTCCGCGGGAATGGCGCTACCTCGAGGGGCGGTATTCGATCGAGCTCCTGACCGGCAGCACCGTGATGATCCTGGGGTACGGGGCGATTGGTCGGCGTCTGGCCGAGCTCCTCGCGCCGTTCCGCTGTCGCGTGGTGGGCGTCCGCCGCACGCCACTCCCGGAGCCCGGCGTGGAGGTCGTGTCGTTCGACGAAGCGCTGGCACGGGTCCCGGAGGCCCATCACGTGGTCAACTGCCTCCCGGACGCCGAGTTCACCCGACACTGGTGCGGGCCCGGATTCTTCAGCCGGATGGCGTCCGGGTCCTACTTCGTCAACGTGGGCCGCGGAACGACTGTCGACCAGCAGGCCCTCGCCGCGGCACTGGCCTCGGGGCATCTGGGAGGGGCGTTCCTCGACACGCTCGATCCCGAGCCGCTGCCGCCCGATCATTTCCTGTGGCATACCCCTCGATGCCATATCACGCCGCACCTCGCGGGGGGGCATCGGGGACAGGACGAGAGCCTGGTGAACCACTTCGTCGGCAACCTCCGTCGGTTCCTCGCCGGCGAACCGCTCGTGGATCGGATCCTCTGGTAGGACGCTTCGACCGGTGGGTGATGCAGCGCCCTGCATCACTGGGTGCGGGAGCACCCACGCTGCGAGGTGTGGGATCCTGCCGGGGTAATGCCGGTGGGCGTGAGGTCCGG
>CAZZKQ010000352.1:0-2343 GCA_964654875.1 uncultured Verrucomicrobiota bacterium
CAGGACGGGGTTCGCCTGGGATGGGTCGAGGCGCTGAGGGCTTCGGCGTCGGCCCGGTTTCCGGATTGGGATCCGTCTTGGGATCGACATCTCGAGAGGGTCGAAGATGCGGATTTATTGAGGGTCTGGCATCGGTCGTTGATGACGGCACCGAGTGGTGAGGCCTTCCTCAAGGCGATCGGCAAACGGCCCCGACGATCCCCGGGAGCCGAGGGGAAGGGGACGTCGAAGGCGGGTTGAGGGCTGACAGCTGAGAGTTCAAATCCGGACAAGGGAGGCGAGGCCTCCAGACGGATGACGAAGGCATCCATGGGGGGGGATTTGGTGCCCTGCATCATCGGGCGAGGGAGCGTCCGCGAGGGGCAACGCCAACTGCGTTGAGGCCTCCAGCCCAGGGTTGGCCCGAGGGACGAGGGCCTACCCTGGGAGACCGAGATGAGATCAGGGACAACCGCAACGCGGTTGCGGACGGTTCCGGTGTGGGCCCGACGACGCGAAATGGCCAAAGCCGCAACCGGGTTGCGGTTGGGATGACGTTGGGGGTTGGCTCGGGACTGCCTCCGTGATGGCCCGCCGGCGACACCCCGGCCTCCTGCCGTCAGGTATCGCATCGGGTCGATATCGAGGCTTCCGTTCGGCGACGTCCCATGGCAGTTCTGGGGCATGACCTTCCCACGCGGCTTCATCGCCCTCTTCTGTGTCCTGACCTGTTCCGGAGCGCTCCGGGCGGCCGACAATTATCCCCTCGGTCCCGAATCCCAGGAGCGGGCCCCCGGTGTGCCGCGCGGACGGGTTGAGGCCTTCCAGTTCAACAACTCCAAGGTCTTCCCCGAGACCTCTCGCGATGGCTGGGTCTACATCCCGTCGCAGTACTCCGCCGCCAAGCCGGCGTCGCTCATGGTCTTCCAGGATGGCCATGCGTACGTCGATGAGAAAGGCCAACAGCGGGTGCCGATCGTATTCGACAACCTGATCGCCAAGGGCGACATGCCCGTGACGGTGGCGGTGTTCATCAATCCGGGTCACCGCGGGACGAACGCCCCGGCCGCTGCCGGTTGGGGCAACCGCAGCAACCGCAGCTTCGAGTACGATTCCCTTGGCGACGCCTACGCCCGGTTCCTTGCGGAGGAGCTCCTGCCCTTCGTTGTCCGCAAATATGATCTCCACCTGAGCGTGGATCCCCGGAATCGGGCCATCGCCGGGATGAGCAGTGGCGGCATCTGTGCCTGGACCGCGGCCTGGGAGCGTCCGGATCAGTTCGGCAAGGTGCTCAGCCAGATTGGCAGCTTTGTGAACATCCGGGGCGGGGACGTCATCCCGGGGCAGATCCGGAAGACCGAGCGGAAGCCGATCCGTGTCTTCCTCCAGGACGGGTCGAATGATCTCAACAACCTCCATGGCAACTGGCCGCTCGCGAACCAGCAGATGGCCAGTGCCCTGGCGTTCGCCGGATATGATCACCGATTCGTCTTCGGGGACGGGGGGCACAACGGCAAGCACGGCGGAGCCATCCTGCCCGAGTCGTTGCGATGGCTGTGGCGTCCCGAGCTGGCCGCCCTGCCGGCGCCCCAGACGAAGGACAACTACCGGGGCGACGAGGCGTTGTCGAAGATCCTGCCCGACGGAGGGTCCCCCGGGGACTGGCAGCTGGTGGGCGAGGGATATGGCTTCACCGACGCCGCCGGCAGTGATGCCGCTGGGAACTTCTACTTCGCCGATCTTCCGAAGGGCAGCGTGTACCGGGTGGGAGTCGGCGAGTCCAAGGCGACGGTCTGGCTGGAGAATGGACCCAAGATCAGCGGCCTGAAGTTCGGTCCCGATGGATTCATCTACGCGGCCACCCAGGGGGATGCGAAGGAGAAGCGCATCGTGAGGATTGATCCTGCCACCCAAAAGGTTGAGACCGTTGCCACGGACGTGCAGCCGAACGACCTCGCCGTGTCGACGTCGGGCTGGATCTACTTCACCGACACCGGGGCGGGTCAGGTGGTCGCGGTGCCGACCTCCGCCCGGGTATTGTCCCGACCCCATCCGGTCGCAGGTGGCATCAAGTCCCCCAACGGCATCGCGTTGAGCCCGGATCAGCGTCAGCTCTGGGTGAGCGAATATGGCGGGACGAATGTCTGGAATTTCCTGGTGGCGGACGATGGATCCCTCACTGGTGGGGAGCGGCTGGCCACCCTGCGTGTTCCCCCGGGCAAGACGGACAGCGGCGGGGACGGATCGACCACGGACCGTGAGGGCCGGGCGTACGTGACGTCCCACGTCGGCATCCAAGTCCTCGATGCGACGGGGCGTCTGGGCGGGGTGATCGGGAAGCCCCAGGACAAGGGAATCGTCAGC
>CAZZKQ010000352.1:2443-4110 GCA_964654875.1 uncultured Verrucomicrobiota bacterium
GACGGGGCGTCTGGGCGGGGTGATCGGGAAGCCCCAGGACAAGGGAATCGTCAGCTGTGCCTTTGGGGGGCCGGAGCACGCATGGCTCTATGTCTGCAACGCCGACAAGGTGTATCGGCGGAAGACGCTCACCGCAGGACGCTGAGCGGGTATGGCCTCCAGACAGCGGCGAGGAACTGCGAGTGCCACGTCGAAGCGTCCCAGGACGGACCGTCGGCTTCTTGGAACGTGGCACTCCGACCGGGAAGCGACGGTAGCGGAGTGGCGTTTTCGAAAGCGTCTCACGCCGGAGAAGCGCCGCAGGTTCCTGGACATCTTCGGCCACCTTCGCATCACCTATACACCAACCCGGATCAGGACAGTTTTTCACGATCAGGAGGACGTGGGGAGCTACGAGCTGCTGGCAACCGATCCCGAAAGTGTGGCGATTCGCCATGGGATGTGGGACCTGGATGCAACCCATCGGATCCAGCACATCCACTTCGAGGGGCCGGATCGCTACTGGATTGCGTTGGGCACCAATCGGGAGTGGTTCAAGAGGGTGCGTCCCCGCAGGCGAGAGCCGAAGCGCCGATCCGTCTGAACCACACTGCGCCATTGGAGCGGAGAGGGTGGACTCCAAGGGAATCCGTACAGGCAGGATCGGGAGGCTTGCGTTCGTGTCTTTGGCCCCGGTAGCTTTCGCACGCCTGTCACCACGAGTGTGGTGGCGTTCTAGGCTGAGAAAAAATCGTTAAACGCACAACCTGACCTCTCACCTCCGTTGCTCACCCGCAACAGGGTAGTGTTGGGCACGGAGTCTTCACGCTGGACCGCGTTTCCCCAAGGTCCTTGCCCCCGACTCCCGTTTAATCGCCGGACCCTCTGGGTCCGGTCGTAGTCGTCCGTTCATTGATGCAGTTTATGGCAGTCACCACACAGCAGTTCGCCGAGATGCTGAAGCAGTTCGAGAAACCGCTTCAGACCGGCCAGATCGTCAAGGGCACCGTCATCGAGGTGCGTTCCAAGGAAGTCATCGTCGACGTCGGCGGCAAGTCCGAGGGTGTCGTCAATGGCTCCGAGTTCTCCGACTTCTCCACCGTCAAGGTGGGTGACCAGTTCGAGGTGCTCGTCGAGCGTGCCGAGGACAAGGACGGCAACATCCTCGTCTCGAAGGAGAAGGCCGAGTTCAAGCAGAACTGGGACCGCATCCAGCTCATCTGCAACGAGGGCGGCACCGTCCAGGGCAAGGTCAAGTCCATCGTCAAGGGCGGCCTCGTCATCAACATCGGGGTCGAGGCGTTCTGCCCGTCGTCCCAGATTGACGTCACCCCTCCGAAGAATCTCGCCGCCTACGTGGGCAACACCTACGAGTTCCGCGTGGTGAAGCTCAACCCGGAGCGCCAGAACGTTGTGTTGAGCCGTCGTGAACTGGTCGAGGCCGAGCGCAGTGCCCGCCGCGCCGTGCTCCTCCAGGAGCTCGTCCCGGGCGACATCCGCAAGGGTGTGGTCAAGAACATCACCGACTTCGGTGCGTTCATCGACCTCAACGGCCTCGATGGTCTGCTCCACATCACCGACATGTCCTGGGGCCGCATCTCCCACCCGAGCGAGATGCTCAAGGTCGGCGCCGAGATCGACGTCGTCATCCTCGACATCAACCGCGAGAAGGAGCGCGTCTCCCTCGG
>CAZZKQ010000353.1:0-4105 GCA_964654875.1 uncultured Verrucomicrobiota bacterium
CCTTCACGTACTCCATGGCGAAGTAGGGGCGGCCCGTCGGCGTGAGGCCGCCGTCAATCACCTTCGCCACATGTGGGTGGTTCATCACGGCAAGCGCCTGGCGCTCCTGCTCGAAGCGTGCCACCACACTCTTCGAGTCCATGCCCAGCTTCACGATCTTCAGGGCCACCTGCTGCACGAAGGGCTGCCTTCGCTCCGCAAGCCACACCGTGCCGAAGCCGCCTTCGCCAAGCTTGGAGATCAGCTTGTAGGGGCCCACCTGGTCGCCGGCCTTGTCGGTGGGCTCGTCGCGGCTCAGGCCTGCGAACGCCCGCGCCGCGCCACCCGGTGTTGCCAGCGTCTCGTCGCCGCCGCCGGATGCCAGCGTGGGGTCGTCCGTCATGCGCGGAGTCTAAACGTTGGCCCAGGTCATGACGAACTCAACGGCTCAGCATCGGTTCCGGCTGTCCGCTCTGCGGAGCCTCGCCGTGCTCAAGGCGTTCAACATTACGCTTCGCCTCGTCGGCGGCGGCCCGGAGACTGGTCAGGCGACGCCTCGAGGATCCGCCCCGTTCGGCGGCAGCTCGCTCCGTGTCGAGTGCATCCGCCGCCGCGCGCTGCGTCTCGACTGCCTTGGCCTGCTCGCCCGCCTGCCACTGCGCAAGCGCGAGTGTGCGAAGGCACATCCCTCGCGTCGTGAAACGCGCCGCATCGCTCGTGTCCACGGCCCTCTGTGCGCAGTCGAGAATCGCGCGCGCATTCCGCGTCAGCGCGTCGCCCTGCAGTTCGTGCAGCGCGCACCAGGCAAGGTATGCCCATTCTTCGCACGCGATCTGTGCGCGGTCAGATGCGGCGAGATCAGGAAGCATGGCGAGCAGTCGGCTCCAGTCCCGTGCGAGGAAGGCCTGCCGCAGCGGTTCCGAGCACCTCTCGCGCGCCTCGGAGGCGCGCGCATGAAGCGCATCGCCTTCCAACGATTGCTCCCCCAGCGCAAGCAGCGCAGGCACGCGCATCTCGCCCGTGAACCGTGGATCCTTCAAGGTCTGCGCCTGCAGCGTCGCGACCTCTTCCAGTGTCGTCGTCTGAGCGATGTACGCCGCGAGTGCGGCGCGCGCCTCGCCGGCTCTGGCCAGCCGATCCGCGAAGGCCTCCGCACGTTCACGCATGGGTTCGGCGTGCCACACCCGCAGGAAACCTGGGCCGGACGCGAGCAGCGCGCGGCCGTCGGCGCAGAATGCCACGCTGCAGATCTCGCGGTTCCCTCCGCACAGTGGCTGCCCGATCGGACGTCCTGAGTTCACGTCCCATAGCCGCACGGAACCGTCGTCGCTGGAAGTCGCCAGCGTGGTGCCGTCCGGCGAGAACGCGAGGTCGGTCACGCGCTTCGCATGGCCATGCAGCAGTGACCCGCTGGGTGCACTCTTCGAGGGGCTCCAGAGCAGCACATCCGCGCCATGCGCGACCGCGACACGCGTGCCGTCGGGCGAGAACGCGAGGCGGCCGAGCAGGACGCTTCCCTCGGCGCCGACCGGCTTCCCGATCCGCTCGCCCGAGCGTGCGTCGATCGCACAGATGCCGTCAGGCGACACGACCGCGATCACCCGGCCGTCGGGACTGAATGCGAGTCCCTCGGTGGTGTGCGCAAGCCACGGATTCGCCTTCGCGAACGCCGAGTCCGCCGGGAGGGCGAGCGGTTCGCCGATCGCCTTGCGCGTGGCGACGTCCCAACGCCTGCACATGCCGTCGGCGCCGCACGTGACGAGCATCCTTCCGTCGGGGCTGAAGGCGATCGCGTTGAGCCCCGTCGGCCCGTTCGCGGCGTCGGATGTCGATGCCTGCACTGCCTGCACCGGTTCGCCGATCGCCTGACCGGTTTCGGTGTCCCAATGGCGCCACGTGCCGTCCTTGCATGCTGCGGCAAGCGATCGTCCGTCGGGGCTGAACGCCACCATGGTTGCGCCGAGCGTCGCATGCATCAGGGGCACGCCGACCGGTCGCAGCGTGGTCGCGTCCCAGAGTTGCACGCCCACGATCGCGCGATCCAGCTGCTGCTCGCCATCGTTTGCCGCGGTGGCAAACAGGCGTCCATCCGGACTGAATGTCGCGTCGGTGCGCAAGCTCTGGATCATGCGGGACGAGACTTCGGTCGGTCGCAGTTCCCAACGGCGCAGTCCGCCGGACGTGTCCGCCAGGCTCAGCAGATTCGTGCCGTCGCCGGTGAAGGCCAGCCACAGTGCTGGCTCGCGGTGGCTGCGCAGCGGTTCACCGATCAGCGATCCATCCGTGGTGTCCCAGAGACGGATCGACCGGTCCGCACCTGCGCTCGCAAGCGTTCCACCGTCGGGACTGAACGCGAGCGCGGTGACGCCGCCGGAATCACCGCGCAGTTCCAGGGGGCGCTTGGCGTCACCTGCGATCGGCCAGAGCCACAGTCCGCCATCCGATTCGCCGCCCGAGCACGCGACGCGTCCGCCGTCGGGGCTGAAGCAAGGTGCGCCCGAGGTCAGGCGACCCGACGGTGTTTGAAGCACCTTGGTGGTCGATCCTGACAGCAGATCGACCATCGCCACCGCCGATCCAACGCTCGCGGCGAGCGATCTCCCGTCGGGACTGAACGCGAGTCCGCTGACGGACTTCAAGTCGAGTTCGCGCCGGGGATGCAGGGCACTGAAGGGCTTGTCGGGCGAGACATCCCAGATTCGAACGGGTTCCAAGGAATGGCGTCGCGCCACCGCGATCTGTCGACTGTCGGCGCTGAAGGCCACGCTGACGCCTCCGACCGCGGAGGCGGTCGGCGGCAGTTCGCCGACCATCGTGCCGGACTCCACGTTCCAGAGGGTCGCAGCCTGACGCTGGGGCTGAAGCACCGCGAGCCGCCGGTCAGGGCTCACCGACACCACCCGCATGGGCCTTCCTGACGTGTCGATGGCTGGAAGTGCCTTACCGATCGCCTGTCCTGTTGTGACATCCCACACGTGGATCGCCTTGTCGTCGTTGCCAGCGACGGTGCGGCCGTCCGCGCTGAGGAAGGGGAAGTACAGGTTCGACGTGATGGCATCCAGCACGCTTCCCGCGGATTCGTCGCACATCGCGGTAGCCAGACGTGCGGCAAATCGTTCGCCGAAGCCAAGCTCCGTGACAAGCCTCAATTCCTCTCGGGCCGAGGACACGTCGTTTCGGCGCAGCGCGTCGAGTGCGTTGCCGGTCGCCATCACGCCCAGAAGGGCTTGGGACCGCTGTTCCGAGGCGACAGCCTGATTGCGCTGGACTTCGGTCTGGCGCCGTGCCGCCTCAGCTGCCTCACGTTGGGCGACGGCATCGTCACGCGCCGCGTCAGCGGCAGCACGTTCGTTCATGGCAGTGTCGCGCGCGACTGTCGCTTCTCTCCATTGCCAAGTCGCAAGACCCAGACCGATGGAGATCGCTGTGGCGATCGCGGTGATGGACGCCGCAAGCGTGCGGTTGCGGCGGATGTACTTCCGCACGCGATAGGCGGTTGATTCGGGTGCGGCGACCAGCGGCCGACCCTCCACGTAATTCTGCACGTCGCGGGCGAGGTCGGCTGCGCTGTCGTAGCGCTCGGTGCGCTCCTTGCGCATGGCCTTCAGCGGGATCCACTCGAGTTCGCTGCGGAGGATTCTGGCGAGGTTGGTCGCTGCGTCCTTGCGGGATTGCGCGATGCGTGTGGCGAGGTTGGTGTCCTTGGTGGCGATGGTGCTCAGGCGCGCACTGGGGCTGGGTGGATCCTCCTCGCGGATGATGCGCTGGATCTCCCGGTAGGCCTTCTTGCGCAGTTCCTGCGGGTCGAAGGGCAGGGCGCCTGACAGCAGTTCGTACAGGATCACGCCGAGCGAATAGACGTCGCTGCGCGTGTCGATGTCGTTGGCATCCGGCTCCGCCTGCTCCGGGCTCATGTAGCTGGGCGTGCCGATCATCTGGCCCGTCTCGGTGAAGACGGTGTGCTCGGTCATGCGCTGCGTGAGCGCCTTCGCGACGCCGAAGTCGATCACCTTCGCTTGACCCACGTCTCCGTCGCCGGACGCCACCAAGATGTTCCCCGGCTTGAGGTCACGGTGGATGATGCCCTTGGTGTGGGCATGCTGCACCGCCTCGCACACCTGCACAA
>CAZZKQ010000354.1:0-4085 GCA_964654875.1 uncultured Verrucomicrobiota bacterium
CACGGGTGCGCAACACGCATCGGATCGAGATGGGGCCGTGACGGAGCACAGCCCTGCCGGTTTCGTTGCCGATCCTCGCTTCCCTGCGTCTTGGCGTCGCCGTGTGGGTTCCCGATTCCGACGCGCTGGATCGTGGCCTCACGGACCAATTTGCTGGCCCGGCCCGTTGGATCCGGGGACGGTCGGGGTGCTCCCATGGGTTCCGATCCGTCCAGTGGCCCTCCCGCGTGGAAGGTTGTCGTCGCCGGGGCCGCCGCTGGCGGCCTGGGCTGGGGGATCCGGGGTCAGTATGGTCATGAGACGGGGGCCATGATGGCCGGCCTGCTGGTGTCGCTGTCCCTGGCCCTGCTCCTGTGTCCCCAGGGTCCCTCGCTGCAGGTCGCGCGGGCGGTCGCCTGGGGAACCCTCGCCATGGGATTTGGTGGCTCCATGACGTATGGGCAGACGATCGGGCTGACCCATAACCCCGGGATGATCGGACGCTGGGATGCCCTGGCCTGGGGGTTCCTCGGCCTGGCGATCAAGGGCGGACTCTGGATCGCCTTTGCCGGGGCGTTCCTCGGCATGGGGCTCGGAGGCCGTCGATATCGGGGTCCCGAGGTGCTGGGCATCCTGGTCGGGATGATGGTCCTGTGTTGGTTTGGGATCTGGGCGTTGAACGAGCCGTTTGATCCCGGCCATCGGATCCTTCCGCGGATCTACTTCTCCGCGGACTGGCGATGGGAACCGGATGCCGGCCTGAAGCCGCGCCGCGAGGTCTGGGGTGGCTATCTGTTCGCCCTTGTCGGACTCCTGTCGTATCTGGGCTGGTTCCGAAGGGATGTGCTGGCCGTAAGACTCGCTGCCTGGGGATTCCTGGGAGGAGCGGTCGGATTCCCATTCGGGCAGTCCGTCCAGGCCTTCCACGCCTGGAATCCGGAGCTGTTCCGGACCGGGTTCGGATCCCATCTGGAGCCCGTCATGAACTGGTGGAACTGGATGGAGACGCTCTTCGGCATGACGCTGGGCGGGGCCTTGGCCCTGGGGCTCCATCGTCACCGGGACCTGATCCGCTTCCCGGAACCGGTCGAGGTTCTCGGGAAACCGCGGGGATGGGAGTGGGTTCTGCTCGGGGTCCACACCACGCTCCTGGTCTCCTGCGAACTCCTCGATCTCGGGTGGGCGATCCGTGTGTATGACTTCGGTCTTGTTCTCGGAGCCCTGCCGATCCTGGCTGTTGCCCTTGGGCTTCGTTGGCCGGCGTGGGTGATCCTTCCGCTGACGATGCTGATCATCTCCGGCAAGACGTTCCGGGCCCTCGCCGGAGACTCCACCGGAGCGGTGCTGTGGGTTTTCCTTCTGGTCTATGCCGTTCTGCCACTGGGGTTCTGCCTCCTTCTGGCCCACCGGGTGATCCGGGACGGCCGGACCTCCACTCCTGCCCGGTGCTGGCTGCGGCCGGTGCTGCTGTTGAACGTCGGGCTCTATTTCGGACTCAACTTCGCGTTCTTCCAGTTCCCATGGCCATGGCTGGCCTGGACGGCCCGGACCCCGAACGCCTTGTTCTTCCTGGTGTCGGCCGGTGTCCTGGTCTGGATGGGGCTGGAGGAGGGGACGAGGCCGTCCGCTGGAGGTGCAAAGGGGCAGAGCACGTCGGGTCTCCCTGAGAACCCCACCGTCTGAGCTGCGGTGGCCCCGGGTGACCTGGGTGACCTGCCGGTTGCAACGACGGGTCCGCAGGCGCAGTTTCCGGAGGGACCATGAGACGCACTCTCTTCCGCGGCGCGATCGCTTTGGGTTTGTGGCTGGCGCCGGCACTCATGGCCGTGGATCCGGTCATCAACGAGATCCACACCTCGCCGCCGCTGCCGACCGAGCGGACGGAGTTCATCGAGATCCATTGGCCCGGAGACCAGCCGATCGACCTCTCTGGGTGGACCCTCTCGGGAGGTGTCGAGTTCACCTTTCCGACCGGCAGCCGGGTCGATGCCGGCGGATTCATGGTCGTCGCCCAGGATCCCGCCGCGCTTCGCTCACGCTTCGGGGTCGCCGGGGTCGGACCCTGGACGGGTCGGCTCGCCTCGACCGGCGAACGGGTGATGCTCAGGGATGCCGGCGGGACGGTCCGTGACACGGTGGGCTATGGTCTCGGATTCCCGTGGCCGACGGTGGGGGAACCTCCTGGATTCTCGATCGAGCTGATCCATCCCACGCTCGACAACGACCTGGGCGGCCACTGGCGAGCCTCGGTGGTGGGATCGGTCCAGAGCACCGTGGTGTCCCTCGTCGAGGCCCGGTCCACGTGGTCCCTCCTCCGCGGGACCGAGGCGCCGCCCTCCAATTGGACCGCGCCGGAGTTCGACGACTCCGCTTGGGCCGCCGCCCCGGCCCCGGTCGGCTACGATCCCGATGTGGCCCTCGGCACGCCGTTGTCGGACATGCGGGGTCAGTACACCCAGTTCTTCCTCCGGAAACGGATCGAGATCCCCCAGCCGGAGCGGTTCCAGTCCCTGAGGATCGAGGCGCTGTATGACGACGGCTTCAAGCTCTCGGTCAACGGGGTCCTGCTGGCCAATCCCGCGATGCCCGCCGGGGACCTCCCATGGAACGGCGTCGCGAGTGGCGGAGCCCGGGAGAACAACGGCTATGAGGTCCTCGAGGTCCCGATTCCCCGAGGACTGCTGCGCGCGGGTCCGAATGTCATCGCAGTCCAGGTCGCGAACGTGAGTGTGGGCGGGAGTTCCGACTGCTTCTTCGACGCCCGCCTGCTGGGCATCCAGGAACCCGCGAACCGCGGTCCCTCGCCGGGACGTCCCAACGTCGTCCTCAGCACCAATGCTCCGCCCGCGATCCGTCAGGTCCGCCATCTGCCGGAGCAGCCCCGGCCGGGTGAGACCGTCACGGTGTCGGCCCGGGTTTCGGACCCGGACGGCGTCGATGGGGTGGTTCTGGAGTATCAGGTCGTCGAACCGGGTCGGTATGTCCATGCGGCGGACGCCAGCTATGTCGAGGGCTGGGTCCAGGTCCCGATGACGCCGACGGTCGAGGATCCGCTGGTCTACACCGCCGGACTCCCGGCGGAAGTGAACCAGCACCGGCACCTGGTCCGGTATCGGATCCAGGCCTCCGACCGCCAGGGAGCCGGTGTCCGCGTCCCGTATGCGGATGACCCGTGTCCCAACTTCGCGTGGTTCTGCTTCGGCGCCGTTCCGGCGTGGACCGGTGCGGTGCGTCCGGGTGCGGTCGCCCCTTTCGGCACTCCGTTCACGGTCGAGGCCCCGGAGATGAACCGGCTGCCGGTCTACCATCTGATCGCACGGCGGGCCGACGTCGAGGCCAGCACCTGGCGGGACCGTTCGCATGGCGACGAGTATTTCTGGACCGGCACCCTCGTGTACGACGGCCGGGTCTATGACCACATCCGCTTCCGTCCCCGGGGCGGGGTCTGGCGCTATGCCATGGGCAAGAACATGTGGAAGTTCGACTTCAACCGGGGCCATGACTTCGAGGCCCGGGACGCGTGGGGACGTCGCATCGGCACACCGTGGACGAAGCTGAACCTCGGGGCCTGCATCCAGCAGGGGGACTATCTGCATCGTGGGGAGCAGGGGCTGTTCGAGAGCGTGGGCTTCCGGCTGTTCCAGCTCGCCGGGGTTCCGGCCAGCCACACGGCGTTCGTCCAGTTCCGTGTCGTCGACGAGACCCTCGAGACGGATCCGGCCGACCAGTTCGGCGGCGATTTCTGGGGACTGTACCTCGCGGTGGAGCAGTTGGACGGGCGCTTCCTCGAGGAGCACGGCCTCGCGGACGGAAACCTCTACAAGATGGAGGGTGGCACCGGGGAACCCAACAACATCGGTCCGCTCGGGCCGGCCGATTCCTCGGATCTTGCAGGCTTCCTTGGCGAGTACTCCGGTGGGACCGGGCTGACCGAATCGTGGTGGCGATCCCGTCTCGACCTCGACCGCTACTATTCCTATCAGGCGATCGTCCAGGCCATCCACCACTACGACATCGCGGACGGGAAGAACTACTTCTATCACCGGGATCCGGGCACGGGGCGTTGGACGGTGCTGCCATGGGATCTGGACCTCACCTGGGCCGAC
>CAZZKQ010000355.1:0-4085 GCA_964654875.1 uncultured Verrucomicrobiota bacterium
GCACGATGCGTTCCAGCACCTCGGGCGTGCAGGAGTGATACCAGACGCCCTCGGGATAGACCACAGAGATGGGGCCTTTCGCGCAGACCTGGAGGCAGTTGGCCTTGGTGCGGGCGACGGAGGCGGACGGACCCACCAGGCCGAGCTCCTTGAGGCGACGCTTGAGGAAGTCCCAGGCGGCGAGGCTCTGTTCGCTGGGGCAGCACTTCGGTTTCGAGGGGTCCGCGCAGAGCACGATGTGCCGTCGGACCGTCGGAATCCCGAGGTCGGCGGCGATCCGCGAGAGGTCTGTCGTCGCATCCACCCGGCGAGCCTCGATGAGGTCCGGTCTCTTCTCAAGCCGGGCTTCCTGCGATGTCGGGACGTGGGGGTGGCGCCGCAGAAACTCCGACTCCTCGCTTGCTCCCGGGGGCGTCGATACCCAGATTCTCCGCCGCCAGGGCCCATGGAACGCGGACTGACGAACCCCGCCAGGGCCGGAAGGCAGCAACGGTAGTCTGCTCCCGTCTGCCGTGGTCACCCTGGCTTTCCTTCCCTCTTTTTGGTTTCCGGAGACGGGATTTGGATCTCCAATCCCAGTCTCCCGAGCGACCGGTTCCGAGTCGCGGGACCGAACCCCGAAGCCGATCCCAAGCCGATCCCGTGTCCTACCAGGTCATCGCCCGCAAGTACCGCCCCCAGCGTTTCGAGGACGTCGTGGGACAGGAGCATGTCACGACCACGTTGATGAATGCGGTGCGGTCGGGTCGGATCGCCCACGCCTACCTGTTCTGTGGCCCACGCGGCACGGGCAAGACGACGCTGGCCCGGATCTTCGCCAAGGCCCTGAACGCCACGGGTGGCCCCCGGGTGGATTTCACAGAGGACGATCCCCGGGTGAAGGAGATCGCCGAGGGGCGTTCGATGGATGTCCTGGAGATCGACGGTGCCTCCAACAACGGCGTGGAGCAGGTCCGGGAGCTGCGCGACACGGCCCGGTTCGCCCCCGCCTCCGGCAAGTTCAAGATCTACATCATCGACGAGGTCCACATGCTGTCGACGGCGGCGTTCAACGCGCTGCTGAAGACCCTCGAGGAGCCCCCGGCCCACGTGAAGTTCATCTTCGCGACGACCGATCCCGAGAAGGTCCTGCAGACGATCCTGAGCCGCTGCCAGCGGTTCGACCTGAGGCGGATCCCGACGCCCCTGATCGTCGAGCATCTCGGACGGATCGCCCGGCAGGAGTCGGTGGAACTCGATGAGGCGGCGCTGCATGCCATCGCCCGGGGTGCGGACGGCGGCATGCGTGACGCCCAGTCCACCCTCGACCAGCTGATCAGCTTCTGTGGGGCGCGCGTGGTGGAGTCGGATGTCCTGTCGATGTTCGGCCTCGCCTCCCGGCAGCATCTGCTCTCGTTGGCGGGTGCGATCCTGTCGGCCGATCGCGCGGGTTCGCTTCGTCTCCTGCACGACCTGGCCTCGGGGGGGAAGGACCTGGGACGGCTGCTGGGGGATCTCCTGGCGCATTTCCGGAACCTGCTGCTCCTCGAGCTCAGCGGCGGCGATCGCAATCTCGTCGAGGTGACCGATGCCGAGTGGGCGGCGCTCCAGACCCAGTCCAAGCAGGTCGACGCGACCGCGCTGACCCGGATCCTGGAGGTTCTTTCCAGGGCGGAGGGACGTCTCCGCGAAGCGCCCTCGAAGAGGATCTTTCTGGAGGTGACGTTGATCAACGCGGTCGAGGCACGGAATGCCGTGGGTCTGGATGAGGTCCTGCGTCAGCTGAAGGCGCTCCGGGAGGGCGCGCCAGCGCCGGCCTCCAGCCGTCCCGCCGTCGCGACCCCGGCGATGGCCCCAGCCCCTCTGGCACCCGCCGCACCGGCTCCCGGTCCCGGGGCGGCTGTCCAGTCCTCGGCTCCCCCAGCCACGCCTTCCACGGTGGCCCCGTCAGTGGCACCGATCCTTTCTGCGGCTGCCCCGGCGCCCGTGGCGCCTGTGCGGCCAGAGGCACCGCCACCTTCCTCGGAACCGGCGCAGCTCCAGTCGATATCGGCATCGCGATCCACGACCCCATCCACGCCTGCGCCGGCCGCCTCCGCGGCCGAGCTGTGGTCGACGCTCTACGCGGGGCTGGAGAAGGGGGAGCGCATGCTTTGGACGCTGCTGGCGGGGTCTGAGGGACGATCCTGGGAGATGCAGACCCTGACGGTGGCCTGTTCGCCGGATGCCCTGGAACTGGTCACCAGCGGCAAGACGGCGACGCTGCTCCGGACACGTCTCCGGGAGCTCGCCCCCGGGGATTCCACGTTGAAGTTCGTTCCTGGGACTGTGGCGCCGGTGGTCGATCTTGCCGCACCGGCGCCGAGTCGTTCGAAGCCGGCCGCCGTCAAGGCCCCTGAGGGGAAGCCCCAGCGGGTGGAGCCGGTGAAGCTGAATCGGGAGGAGTTCCTGTCGGACCCCCTGATCCAGGACGCCATGCGGATCTTCCGGGCCCAGCTGATCGAGGTCCGCGGCGAGGCGCAACAGCAGGGAGCCGGGTAGGCTTGGTGGGGAGCATTGGGGAGTTTCGGGCTTCCTTTTTGGAATTTTCGGACGATTGACAGGGGTTTGTGCGATTGGGTATTTTTCCCCGGCTCAGGTTCTGGGATGTCTCTTCCGCGGGGTTCCCCACCTCCACCTCCTTGGCTCCCGGACCTGGGCTTTTCTATTCCAAACCGAGAAAGGTGTTGACCCTTGCTCGGGGTCGCGTAGAAAACGCGCCCGCTGTTTTCGCGGGGGTGTAGCTCAACTGGTTAGAGCGCTGCCCTGTCACGGCAGAGGTTACGGGTTCGAGCCCCGCCACTCCCGCCACTTTCCCGCGAACAAACCGGTCCAAGGAGAATCCTTTGGACCGGTTTCGCTTTCCGGGTGCCACTCGACGTTCCCCTTCGATCCGCCGACTCCGTCAGAACCTCAGCTTGGACCCGGAATTGGAGCCAACAGGGTTGTCCTTTGAGCGTTCGGCTTGAACTGAATGGGTCTTCGTCGTTGCAAGCGGGTGTCTCTCCATGACCCTGCGGGAATCGAAGCTGGAGGCGTCTCAGGATTTGGCCGTTGATGGAGCGCAGTGACGTCACCAGTCACGGGGGCGAAACGCCCTCCACGCCGGCAGGCGATGCCAGCGACGCCAGGATGCCGACCGGCCCCCGTTGAGGTTCCTGGACGGAGGGTGCCTTGATGGAGCTGGCGCTCCTCCGGGTACGGGAAGATCACCAGGCGTCGGATTCCAGGGGGTGTCGCCATGCTCAACCACCCGTTCCTGATGGGGATCCTTCCGGCAACGACGAGGATTGGCCTGTTGGGTCAGGGTGCGGCAGGCCGGATCCCCGACACCAAGGCCCCGATCAAGGATCGGCCGGGTCTCCCCCGCAGCCTCCATCCATCCAGCGACCCACCAGAGAAAGCCGTGACCCTCAAAAATCGGGGTCTCAAGGTCCCGTCCGTCACCTCGACGTTCCGACATCGGGTGAACTTGGGGATTGTCGTTGAGACCTCGGGCCGGCGGTATGAACGGGTCTCTGACTGCGGGAACGGCCTGGAACGCCTCAAGCCGCAGGCCTGACACCCTCGAAGGGTGCCTCCGGATCCACGTCACAAGGATTTCACCGGAATGAGGATTGTTCCGAGGTCCACCGGTGGATCGTTGAAGTCACCGGCCGGCACGACGACCGGCACTTCCCGTTTGCCGAGCAGGGGGCGGAAGAAATGCTGGTTCTCGTCGTCCTGATCGTTGGGCGGAACGGAAGCACGGAGGTGCAGGAGGTAGGTTCCCGCCGGCACGTCCTCGATGCGGAAGGATCCGTCGGGTTGGATATCGGGGAAAAGCCTCCGTATCTGGGCATCACGGCGCAATTGAGCCCGAGCCTGCGCGACGGAGTCGGGTGTCGGATGGGGTGCCTCGGACGTCACCGGCGGGAGGTCTGGCCGCACCGCCTCCAGCGTTTGCAGATCGTCTGGCCATTGATGACCCGTGACAGGTTGGGACAACTGCAGACGACCGACCACCGCGCGGCCGGTCGTGGCCAATGTCACTTCCACCACGCCCCCTGCAGGCACCTCCACGCGCT
>CAZZKQ010000356.1:0-4067 GCA_964654875.1 uncultured Verrucomicrobiota bacterium
GATGCGGACCGAAGACCCGTCTCGGAGGTATTCCCTGAAGGCTTGAACCAGACCATTCAGATCCCGGGTTCCAATGATCGCGTCACGGAGAAGCCGAATGCGCTTCTTAGGTTCTGACCCGAGGAAGCTCTTCATTCGCCCAGTTAGTATAGGGTCATCTCTCTTAAGCAGCCGTGTCCATGCGGCGGTGATACTGGCAGGAGCCACAACCTTTCGACGTCGGTAAGGCGGATAGCCTATAAGCCCCTCCAGAGCCTCCAGCAGCCCTGTAGAGAGGTCTTTGTCGTCCTTGGTATTATCGACGAGTCGGAACAGGGGATGGTTCTTCTGGAGGGCACGAACACGCTCGTTCTGCTTCTTGGCGAGGGCATATAGGTCGGGTTTAGGATCAACCGCAGGGTCCCTTGGACGGATGCCAGCGGCTTGCTTTAGTGCGGCGTCGAACGCTGCTGGCTCGTTCTGGGAGCTATCACACGCACTGTCCGCGTCGGCAGCTCGGCGAATCTCATTGGCCTTCAGCAGTAGATTGATCGCCTCAGCAACCTCGTTGGTGGACACGGTGGGAGTGGCCAGAAGGTGACGACTGAGCAGGTCCAACAGCGATCCGGGAATTCCCCGCTTCGCCCAAGCCGCGATCCACTTCTCCCAAGCCTCGCCCAAGCTGGACAGTACCACAGTGTTCATGCTGCCGATGGGATTGGGATAATCTTTTGGGTGACCTGATCCGGCTTTAGTCCGAACCACCGGTCTGCCTCGCGGCGGCTCACCAGTGCCTTGTAGTGCTGGTGGATCATGTTGGGTGAGTTTCCTGCCTCCAGCGCCACGACGTTCTCATTCTGAGTCACGGCAAGCCGGTAGGAGATGTAGGAGTGCCGAAGCCCGTTGCTCTTCCACGAAACACTGGCATCGATGGCGAGCTGTTGCTGACGCTTGGCATGAGCCCAGCCTTTATTGGCCCAAATCGGCCCTACTTTCACCGAGATGGGTAGGAGCCATTCCCGGAGGGCCTCGCAGATTGGTACCGTCCTTCGACGAGCGGTTTTGGCGCCAGAAGCTTCGACGACGATCTGGTCCTCATCCCACTTGATGTTCTCCCACCGCAAACGCTGCGTTTCCGATACCCGTAGACCAGCAAATGCCCCCAAAAGAAGCGTCGGGAGCAAGTCAGAATCCGCCGCGTTCAGGAGCCGTTGCAGTTCATCTGCGGAGAAGACCTCAGTCTCTGCCCTCGCCGCTTTGCGCCCAGCGACCACCGATGCAGGGTTTGTCTCGGCAGGGATCCAGCGTCGTTGCTGGGCGAATGTGAAGAACGTGCCGCAAACCCGGCGGAAGTTGTTGTGTGTGACCGGTGATTTGGCGACCGAGGTGATCCACTTCTCGAACTCGCCGGCGGACACCGATGTCAGCGAACACTGGAAGGCTTCGGCAAACCGATTCAGCCGGGAGCGGTAATCCTCCAAGGTGCGTGCCTTGAGGCCTGCAGAGGAGCGATTGGAGAGGAATTGGTCGACCGCCTGACGAACGGTAACGGGCTGGAGGCCTTCAGGGTGATGTCTCAGCCAGAAATCGACTGCGGTGCTGAGGGGGATAGACTTCAGGGCCTTTCGCGCTTCCGCATACTCCGCAGCTGCCAGATCGAGGTTGACGCCAAGCCCAGCGAGGAACTCCACAGCCCTACCGTAGATCAGTCGATCAGTGCCCCGGAGCTGGGCTGAATCCACGTCGCCCCTTGCCAGTTGTGTTGCCTTCGTCTGGGCCTCCCGCTTGGCGTCGGCTTCGGTGCGATGTTGTTCGGTGCAGCGTTTGCCTCCCAGCCACCACTCGACACGGTAGTAGGTATGACCCTTGTTTTGGTACTGCCGAACACGGACCCGCGCCGAGCCGGATCGCACGATTAGAGGGTAGGATTTCGAGGTCTTCTTCATGGCTCGGGGAAGGGTCGGGAACCGGGAAGAAGTGTTAGGAAACCGTTAGGAAAAGTCAAAGCGGTCCTCAGAATGTGCTGCCTGAAAATCCACAAAACCCCTGATTTCATTGATGGAGCCGGTGGTCGGGATTGAACCGACGACCTACGGTTTACGAAACCGTTGCTCTGCCACTGAGCTACACCGGCCTGGATGCAGGAACATCGCGCTGCGGGACGTGGTTTCGTCCCGGGGATCTTCCAGGAAGCAGCATCAAACTCCGCCACCGCTGCAACGAGGCAAGAAGCTGGACGAACACCGGAACGAATCCAAGCCCAAGTTGTGGAGCGCAGAGCAGAGGGCCTGGAGCCAAGCGCATAAGATACTCACGCCTGGGATTTCTGGATGAGGCCAATGCGGAAGCCGATCCCGGGAGAACAAAACCCTTCCAAGGGGGCTAGGGGGGCAACCCTGCGGACGATCGTCAGGCATCACTGAAAGAGGAATCGGATCCTCACCGCGTCCAGCTCGTCGCCGGCAACACCTCTCCCCGTTCGAATCAACGCTTCCGGGTCGTCCGGTCCATCAGCCAGAGCACGTCGACATTGTTCGCGGACGCCACGTTGAGCGGAATCTCCTGTCCGCGCTTCAACGCCGGGACCGTCCGCTTGTCGAGCCATCGCTTGATCTCGGAGTGGCCATCGGCAAACGAGAGTCCGCCCGCCTTGCCATGGTAGCCCGCCGGGTAGTCCACGATCTTCCACTGGGCCGGCTTATCGGGGAACCCGTTCATGCTCACGATCATCTCACCGTCATTGATGCTGTCCTCACGCTCGTCCATGAAGACCCAGGTCTGGGTCGGTCCAGGATCGGTGAAGTCGGAAAACTTCTTGTAGACCCGATATCCGGGACTGAACCCCTCGACGTCCGTGGAATCGATCCACCCGTTCATCGACATGCTCCGGACCCGTGGCATCCGGGCGCCCTTGACCAGGACCGTGCTGAGATCGGCCGGACATTTGAAGACCCGGGCGGCCTTGCCGCAGTAGGTCCAGAGGAGGCCTTTCGAGAGATCCTGGTCGAGGTCCCAGTTGCTCCGGTTGCTGCCGCTGAAGTCGAGGGATCCATGGACCCATTCGTAGGGTCCGTACGACTGGGGCAGGCGTTCCTGGAAATCGTCGATGTAGAGTCGCCAGGCCAGCATGAGCTGGCGCCCATTGTTCATGCACTGGATGCCGGTCGCCTTGGTCTTCGCATTGCCGAGGGCGGGAAGGAGCATCCCGGCCAGGATGGCGATGATGGCGATCACGACCAGCAGCTCGATGAGGGTGAATCCGCTTCGGAACCCATGGGGTCGTGGCGAGGATCCTGGGACGGAATTTCTGCAGCCGCCGGGGGTGTAGTGCATGGGGCAACCTTTCGTGCAGGCTAGAAGATGCGGAAGGGAACCGTCAGCAACGATTGCGAGACGACACCGGTCGGAAAGGCGGGGAGTGGGACCCGGAACGAAGCGGCGAGGACCCTTGGGCGATGATCCGGGGGGGCACGCCGTCAGGGTTCCTCGACGAGGACGACTCGGAATCCCAGCTGGGCGGAGCGGTAGCCTCCGGGAAGGTAGGGCAGCGGCCATCGGGCGGCAGAACGGCAGGCGTCACCCAGGGAATAATAGGATCCCCCGCGCGCCAGCTCGTCACCGGTCGTTCCGCCCACCGGATCCGTCACCGCCCGGGTGGGATAGGCGACGTACCGGTCCCGACACCACTCGGCCACGTTCCCGTGCATGTCGAGCAGTAGCCATGCGTTCGGGGCATAGAGACCCACCGTCACCGTGCTCCGGAGATTGGGGCCCTTCGCCGCCCCATTGTAGGGGAAGTCGCCGTTGAAGTTGGCCAGTCTGGATCCCAGGCGGGGCCCGAAGGGTGTGGCTGTTGGTTCCGGGTCCCCTCCACGGGCTGCATACTCCCACTGGGCCTCGGTCGGCAGACGATAGACCTCGTTGGCCGCGATCCGGCCGGCGGCGCGGTCGAGGAGGGTCAGCCGTCGGCAGTACTCCGTGGCTTCGGTCCAGGAAACCCGCTCGACCGGGAGCTCGGGGCCCTTGAAGTGGCTGGGGTTGGAGCCCATGACGACGGTGTACTCGGACTGGGTCACCTCGCAGCGTCC
>CAZZKQ010000357.1:0-4065 GCA_964654875.1 uncultured Verrucomicrobiota bacterium
GAAGTCCGCGATCTCCCGCCATTGGTTCCAGCGGGAGTCCTCGAGGCCTTGATGAGCTGGATGCCGGGTCGAGGCACACGGGTCGCCCGGATAGGAGCCATCATGTTCCAGCAGGGTGAATCCGCTGGACCTGTGGAACTCGTAGAGGCGTCGGAAGTAGTTCGTGCCCCATCGGCTGCACAGGCACGGAGAATTGCCGAACACGGGTTTCAGTCCCTCGGGCATCACGACGTCGTCGGCCGGACCGACCGAGCGCGAGGCCAGCAGCGAATAGCTCCCGATCTCGATTCCATGCTTCCTGGCGTGGGAAGACCAGGCACGGGCCTTCTCGAGGACCTCCGGGCGCTCGTCCTCCATGTTGAAGCCGCTGCCGAAGCTGAGGATCACCATCTCGAAGCCGACGGCGGCACACTGTTCGATCGCGTTGGTGACTGCCTTCGGGTCCGACGAGACCAGGTGCAACATGAGCGGGTTCTCGGTCGTCCAGGGGGCGAGGGTCCGGTAGAAGCGCCGCACCGCGAGGCCGCACCGCTCGCGGTCCGTGGAGTCCTGGGCGATCACCCACCCACGGAACGAGTCGAAGACCTGTCCCGGTCCGATCTCCTGTCCGGGCCCGAGGTCGGGTCCGACCTCCAGCAGGCAGGGCGTGCGCCGCTCGTAGTTCACCTGCGTCCGGAACTCCGGATCCTCCAGCCACCGGAAACTCCGTCGGTTCGCACCGGACGCCATCATCCCGCCGAAGGACATGTCGGTCTCGACATGCAGATTGGGTGGGGTCCGCCCCTCGCTGCTCAGTTCATCCACTTCCGAGACCCGCTCCACCGCGGCCAATAGGTCGCTCGCGTACCGTCCGATCCGGATCGTTCGGGGACCAGCGTTCGACACCGTGATCCATTTCCCGTAGCAGGGCAGGCCGTCGTAGAGCTCGTAGTGGACGGAGATCCGGACTCCCTCCGCCGCGCCGCTGGGTGCGGCGAAGTCGAGTCGAAGCGAGACCCCGGTCGGGGGCCAATGAAGGTTTGGGGCGTGGTGCCGGACCCGTTTCCAGGGCATCCGTTCGACGGGTGTGCCCATCTGGTGACCGACGTAGCGGAAGGCATTGGGCGCCGAGGTCATCGACCGCAGCCAGGCGGTCTGGAGAAAGGCGGTGTTGGGTTGACCGTGCAGTCCGCCCACCTCGAAGCGTTTCCCGTCGATCTCCACCACAGCCTCGGGTTTGACCGCCCGCAGCCAGGATTCGCCGGTGGTGACCGACGAGAACTCGACCGTCGCGGCGTTGGAGCCCAGGAACACGACCCTTCGGATGAGTCCGTTTTCGAGCACCAGCTCGCGCCCATCGTTACGGGAGGTGATGCGGGCCTTGTAGGGTGAGGGGTCGACGAGCCAGTCGGGGGCGTCCTTCGCCAAGCCCAGCACCCCAACGCAGAGAACTACGGCACAACACAGGAGCCATCGGATCATTCGCAGAGTGTGTCACGGGCTGGAATCCCGTGACCAGCGCCAGGGCGGGGAAAGGGACTCACGGGTCGACGAGGAGGCGTGGAGGAGCTGCGGGAGAGAAGGGAAGAGAGGCGTCGGCGCGATCCTGAACGGGTGCCGAAGGCGTCCATGGGTGGGTGATGCAGTGCCCTGCATCACTGGGCGCGGAAGCGCCCACCCCGGTAGGAACCGCACTCCGTTGCGTCCCCATCTTCCCAGTGAGGCTCGGCGGATCACGCGGTCCCGCCGGATTCCTCTGGCGTCTGTGAGGTTCCCGTCCCCCTTCACGGGTCCGCCACCTGTCGCGGATCGAGATGGGGCCGTGACGGAGCACAGCCCTACCGGTGTTGCCCGCACGCGGAGGCGTGGCGGGCTCACGTGCCCTACGCGGCACGCAGGTCGGCGACGCACTCGACGTGCTGCGTCTGGGGAAAGAGGTCCACGGGCTGGACATCCACCAGCCGGTAGCGGCCTTCGTCGCACAGGAGCTTCAGATCGCGGGCCAGCGTGGCCGGATGGCAGCTGACGTAGAGGATCTGGGCCGGATGCGTCTCGCGCAGCACGTGCAGGGACGGCGGACGACATCCCACCCGGGGCGGATCCAGCAGGACCGCGGTCTTCCGGGCGTCGAGTTTCCGCAGCAGGGAGGGCAGGAGAGCGTCGGTGTCGCCCGAGACATACTCCCCGTTGGTGATCCCACGGCGGGTCTGGTTCTCCCGGGCGGCCTTCACGGCCGGGGCGTCGAGCTCGACGCCGAGGAAGGAGTCCACCGCGTCGGCCAGCGACAGGCTGAAGTAGCCAACGCCGCAGTAGGCATCGATCAGGTGTCGGATGCCCGCGTCCCGGAGACGCGCCCGGACAGCGTCGAGCAGGGCGGGCAGGACGAAGAAGTTGTTCTGGAAGAAGCTGTGTTCAGGGATCGTCCAGCCCTCCGCAGGCAGCCGCAGCACCGTCTTGATGCCGCCCTTTGGGGGCGGGTTTCGACGCCAGTGCTGCAGCGCCTCGTTCAGCGCAGGTTCCGCGATGGCGCACGAGTGGATGTCGCACACGAGGCCGCAGTCGGACCGGACATACCCCAGGCTGAGCTTCCGCGCCGGGCCATTCCACTGGCTCCGGACCAGGATCCGATTGCGGTAACCGTACGGCTGCGGACAGGGAATCACCTCGCGAATCGGTGGGCTGGCGAAGCCCCCGACGCGCTCGAAGAGGTCGGTGATCTGCTTGCGCTTCCAGCGCAGCTGCGCGGTGTAGTCGAGATGCTGGTACTGGCAGCCCCCGCATTCACCGAAGTGTTCGCATCGGGGCTCGACCCGTTCCGGGGCGGTTGTGAGCAGTCGGACCACGCTGGCCCGGGCGAAGGTCTTCTTCACCTCGGTGAGCTTCACCTCGACGCGTTCGCCGGGACAGACGAACGGGACGAACACCACGAACTCCCCGAGCCGGCCCACGCCTTCGCCGCCGAACGCGAGGTCGTGGATCTCGAGGGTGATGCGGTCGCCGACCCGGTGGATCGGAGCGATGGGTGCCGGAGCTTCCGGGGTCGAGGGGCTCTCGCTCATTTCGGGGCGAGGTCCTTCCGTGGGAAGAGCGGTTGCGGTGCACCGACCTGGTGTCCGGGCTGGAATCCTCCCCAGGCGGTGAGGTTCCAGGGGAGATCACCGGCCGGCAGGTTGAGCTGGGCCCAGATCTTGGCGGAGGCCGCAGGCATGAAGGGGTTCAGCATCACCGCCAGGATGCGGCAGATCTCCACGAGGTTGTAGAGCACCTCGTCGAGACGTGCCGCCTGGGTTGGATCCTTGGCGAGACGGAACGGGGCCGTCTGCTCGACATACAGGTTGGCCCGGTTCACGAGGTTCCAGATCGCGACGAGGGCGTCCTGGAGGTCGCTCGACTCAAGACTGGCGCGCGCGGCGGCGACGGCCTGAGCGGTATCCGCTTCCAGCTCCCGGGACGTCGCCGGCACCTGTCCGCCTCGGTATTTGTTGAGCATGTTCAACGCCCGGTTCAGCAGGTTGCCGAGACCGTTGGCGAGTTCCGCATTGTACCGGGCCCGGAATCCCTCGTCGGTCCAGTTGCCGTCGGGTCCGATCGCAAGCTCCCGGATCAGATAGTACCGGAAGGCATCGAGCCCCCATTCCCCAATCACGGCGGCCGGGTCGACCACGTTGCCGGTGGACTTGCTCAGCTTCTGGCCATCCTTCTGCCACCAGCCATGGACCAGCAGCGTGCGGGGCAGGGGGGCGCCGAGGGCCTTGAGCATGATGGGCCAGTAGACGGCGTGGAACTTGACGATGTCCTTCCCGATGATGTGCAGGTCTGCCGGCCACGCTGCGAAGTCGGTCACGGGGTGCCCGAGTTCGGCGGCCATGGCCCCGGCATCGCCGAGCGATGCGGGTACAGACAGGTAGTTGATCAGGGCGTCGAACCAGACGTAGCTCACATAGTCCGGATCGAAGGGCAGCGGAATACCCCAGCTCAGGCGAGCCTTCGGACGGCTGATGCAGAGATCCTCGAGCGGCTGGCTGCGGAGGAATCCCAGGATCTCGTTCCGCCGGGTCGCCGGCTGGATGAACTCGGGATGGGCAT
>CAZZKQ010000358.1:0-4052 GCA_964654875.1 uncultured Verrucomicrobiota bacterium
GCTGGAACTTGCCCAGCGACTTGTTGTCCCGGGCCATGGATCGTTCCCCCTGGAGGACGTGAATCTCCACGCCCGGTTGGTTATCGCTCGCTGTGGAGAAGATCTCGGACTTACGGGTTGGGATCGTGGTGTTGCGCTCAATGAGCTTGGTGAGCACGCCGCCCATGGTTTCGATGCCGAGCGACAGGGGCGTCACATCGAGGAGGAGGACATCCTTCACATCGCCCTTCAGGACGCCACCCTGGATGGCCGCGCCCACGGCCACGACCTCATCGGGGTTTACACCCTGGTGGGGAGCCTTACGGACAAGGGTCCCGGCAGTCTCGACGACGCGCGGCATGCGGGTCATGCCACCTACCAAAACGAGTTCGTCGATCTGATCCGATGTCAGGCCGGCATCCTTGAGGCAGGCCTTGGTCGGGGTGATGGTCCGCTCGAAAAGGGAGTCGCAGAGCTGCTCCATCTTGGACCGGGAAAGGCTTTTCTGGATGTGCTTCGGTCCGGAGGCGTCTGCCGTTATAAAAGGCAGGTTGATCTCATACTGTTGTGAGGAGCTGAGTGCGATCTTGGCCTTCTCTGCCTCCTCCTTGATCCTTTGAAGGGCGTCTGGCTGTTTCCGAAGATCCATGCCCTGTTCCTTCTGGAACTCGGCCAACATCCAATCCATCAAGGTGTTGTCCCAGTCGTCGCCACCGAGGTGGGTGTCACCGTTGGTCGCCTTGACCTCGAAAACCCCGTCGCCGATCTCCAGAACCGAGATGTCGAAGGTACCGCCGCCGAGGTCGTAGACCGCGATCTTCTCGTCCTTCTTCTTATCAAGTCCGTAGGCGAGGGAGGCCGCTGTGGGTTCGTTGATGATGCGCAGCACCTCAAGCCCGGCGATCTTCCCGGCGTCCTTGGTGGCCTGACGCTGGGTGTCGTTGAAATAGGCGGGAACGGTGATCACCGCCTGTGTGATCTTCTCCCCGAGACGCATCTCGGCGTCCGCCTTCAGCTTGGAAAGGATCATGGCGGAAATCTCGGGCGGGCTGAAGAGCTTCGGTTTGCCTTCGACGTCCACCTCGACCGCGGCGTCTCCGTTGGGAGCCTTCACGACCTTGTAGGGGACCCGTTTCGCCTCCTCCTGGACCTCGTCGAACTTCCGGCCCATGAAGCGCTTGATCGAATAGACCGTGTTTCGGGAGTTGGTGATCGCCTGGCGCTTGGCGGACTCGCCCACCAGCCTCTCCCCGTTCCGCGCAAAAGCCACCACGGACGGTG
The DNA here is from genome assembly GCA_964654875.1 of uncultured Verrucomicrobiota bacterium. Lineage (GTDB taxonomy): Bacteria > Verrucomicrobiota > Verrucomicrobiia > Limisphaerales > UBA9464 > UBA9464. Next base: position 1,261 of record CAZZKQ010000358.1, read on the forward strand.
TGGTCCGCTTGCCTTCGGAGTTCTCAAGGACGAGCGGCTCGCCCCCCTCCATCACGGCCATGCACGAGTTCGTCGTTCCGAGGTCGATTCCGAGAATGTGTGCCATATGATTCCCTTTGGTGGCGTCCCCTACGCAAGGTTGATGCCGACCCGGTCAAGCAGGCCGAAATCTTGGTTTCCCCCGCAAAACCCGTGCTGACAGGCGATTATGGGGCCGAGGAAACGAGCCCATCCCTGTGTCACATCGGTTCGTTCTGGCTCAACAGGTGGGCGCATGTGCGCCGCTGATCCTGCCGCCCTGGGGAAGGGTCCCCGACCCTCTGTCGTCGAGTTTGGCGTGCCGGGTTTCAAAGAAACGGACGTGCAATGGCCTACACCCGACGATAGCCTCGTCGAGCAACAATCTAACCTATTATGAGCAAGCGAATTGGAGTGGTGGGAGTCGGACGAATGGGTGCCAACATGGCGCGACGGTTGAAGGACTGCGGATACACGGTCACGGCGGTCTATGACGCACGTCCCGAGTCAGCTGAGGCACTGGCGAAGGAACTGGGCTGTGCCAACCCGCGGAAACTCGCTGAGGTGACTGCTGTCTCGGATGTGATCCTCACCGTGGTGACCGATGACAAGGCGATGGACAAGATCTTCGCCAAGAAAGGGGACAGCCTGCTGGTCGCCGCCAAGGGCAGGGTCTTCATCAACTGTGCCACGGTATCCCCGGCCATCCATGTCGAGGTCGAGAAGCGGGCCAACCGCGCCAAGGCCGAGTCGCTCGAGGCCTGCATGGCCTCCTCCATCAACCAGGCCCGCAATGGCACGCTCTACCTGATGGTGGGTGGCAAGAAGCCCGTGTTCGAGGAGGTCAAGCCGCTCCTCGTGAGTCTCTCCGACGAGGGCAAGCTGCTCCGTTACATCGGTCGTTCCGGTCAGGCGGGTCAGGTCAAGGCGCTCGTGAACATGGTGATGAACATCAACACCGCTGGGCTCGCCGAAGGGCTGGGCCTTGGATCCGCCTTGGGGCTCGATCTCAAGGTCCTCATGGAGGTGTTCTCCCAGACGGGCGCCAACAGCAGGGTCCTCGTGACCGATGGCGAGGACATGGTGAACCGTGACCACTCCTGTTTCTTCAGCGCCGCCCATGCGGCCAAGGACAGCGGCATCGCCTATGCCTTGGGCCAGAAGGCGAAGCTCACCCTCCCGTTGGCCAAGGCGGCGCTGTCCCAGTACAAGCGCATGGTCCAGGCGGGCCTCGGCGGGCTCGACAAGTCGGGAATCGCCGAGTTGACCTTCAAGGGACGCGGGCCAAAGAAGCGGTCCAGCCGCTAGGACACCTCCCGGAGTTGAAAACGCGACAGCCCCGCACCGGCGGGGCTGTCCTGTTTTCAGGGATGTTTCTTGGGACTCTTGGCCTGCAGGGGATCAGTAGGGCAGGGGGAATCGGGCCGTCAGCGCCTTGACCCGATCCCGGACCTGGCGCGCCTTCTCGATGTTGGCGATGTCCAGCAGGACCTCCGAGATCATGTCACCGATCTCACCCATCTCCTTCTGGCGCATTCCGCGGGTCGTGACAGCCGGAGTGCCAAGGCGTATGCCGGAGGCCTCGAATGGGGAGCGGGTCTCGAACGGGATCGTGTTCTTGTTCGTGGTGATCCCCGCCTCGTCGAGAGCCAGCTGGGACTGCTTGCCGGTGAGTCCGCGTGCCCCGACATCGACGAGCATCAGGTGGTTCTCGGTTCCTCCCGAAACCAGCCGGAACCCGTTGCGTTTCATCGCCTCCGCGAGGGCGGAGGCGTTGTCGACGATCTGTTGCTGATAGGCCCTGAAGGAGGGCTGAAGCGCTTCGAGGAAACAGACCGCCTTGGCGGCGATGACGTGCATCAGCGGTCCTCCCTGGATCCCTGGGAAGACCTGGGAGTCGATCGCCTTGGCGTAGGGGGCCTTGCAAAGGATCAGGCCGCCCCGTGGACCGCGGAGGGTCTTGTGTGTCGTCGTGGTGACGAAGTCGGCGAAGGGCACGGGGCTTGGATGCACCCCGGCCGCCACGAGCCCGGCGATGTGGGCGATGTCGGCAAGAAGGAGTGCTCCGACCTCCTTCGCGATCTCTCCCATCCGCTCGAAATCGATCCGCCTCGGGTATGCTGAGGCGCCGACGGTGATCATCCTCGGCCGGTGCTCCCTCGCCATCAAGGCAAGCTGGTCGTAGTCGATCCGTTCGTCCTCCTTGCGGACACCGTAGTGGACGATCTCGAAGAATTTCCCCGAGAAGTTCGCCTTGTTGCCGTGGGTCAGATGTCCGCCATGGGAAAGATCCATGGTCAGCAGTTTGTCTCCGGGTTTCAGCATGGCGAAGTAGACGGCCATGTTGGCTCCCGATCCGGAATGGGGCTGCACGTTGGCGTGCTCGGCACCGAACAGTTCCCGGGCCCGTTCGATCGCCAGCCTCTCGGCTTCGTCCACGTACTCGCAGCCGCCGTACCAGCGTTTCCCTGGATATCCCTCGGCGTATTTGTTGGTCAGGACGCTGCCCTGTGCGGCCATCACGGCCGGACTCGTGAAATTCTCGGAGGCAATGAGTTCGATGTGCTCCTGCTGGCGCTGACGCTCCTTCTGGACGATCTGCGCGATGCTGGGATCTGTGGACTCTAGGCTGGTGTGGGTGTCAGGCATGTCTTCGATTTTCAGGATTCGGCGTTCGTGGCGGCCGCCCTCGAATCGGGCTTCCATAAACGCATGGAGAATCTTCACGCATTCGGCGGCGGAGTTGTTGCGGGCCCCGAGGCACAGGACATTCG